>JBQTKH010000049.1:0-10754 GCA_052386335.1 Microthrixaceae bacterium | reverse complement strand
TCGCACGTGCGCGATCGGCGGTAACCCCACCCACACGCCCACACTCCGTGCCGCCGCGGCGCGGGTGCCTGCATTTGCCTGGGCAGCCCCCGCGTGGCGATGCGCGCCATCAGCGCCCCTCGACTCGTCGAGGTCGCGG
This sequence comes from Microthrixaceae bacterium, assembly GCA_052386335.1. Classification (GTDB taxonomy): domain Bacteria; phylum Actinomycetota; class Acidimicrobiia; order Acidimicrobiales; family VFJN01; genus VFJN01. The sequence goes on along the minus strand of JBQTKH010000049.1, from coordinate 10,615 downwards.
TCCGGGCCCACGGTGGCGAGGCGGGCGCGATCCACGATGCGGTTCAATCCGACGGCGAGGCAGGCCCCGGCGACCAGACATGCGACTGCGGCGCCCACGGCCTCGCCGGACCGCGACGTGTCACGGACCACGGCGGTGATGGCCCCGACGATGCCGCAAACCGTCGCGACGGCGGTCCACACCACGGGACTCGAGGGGACGTAGTCCGTCCACCGCCTCGCCTCGAGGGTGGCCCGTCGATCCCGGGGTCGTTGAACGATGAGGGTCTCAGCCAATGTCGTTCCCATGGCGGCGCCGTAGACCCATGCAAGACCATTGATCGGGCCGGAGAAGTCGGATGCCCTCTCCGCGTTGATGAGGTTCAGGTACGCAGGCAGTCCAGCGACGACGAGCCCTACCGCAGCCCCTGCGGCTCGTATCCGCCGTCCTCGCTCGAGGATCGTGAGGACGAGATCACGACTCTCGTCCCCGATGACCACTCCGAATCGTGCAGCCCAGCGCACCAGGTCGCCCGCTCGAACACGACGCGCTCCTCGCCAGATCACCACCAGCGGCAGCACCGTCACAACGAGCGCCTGGATCACGTCTCCGTTCACATCAGGTTTGTACCAAGTAGCTGAGACAAACGCAACCGTGCGAGACCTCCGCGCATCTGCCGTCCCAGTGCGACCGGTGAGGGGTATCCGTTGCGTGGTCCCCGGCGCGCCTACTGACCGGTCGCGTTCGCTTCGACCTCGACGACGGCTCGCGGCGACCGATGTCGCAGAGACGCTCGGGTGATCAGCGGCGTTGCCACCAGCGTGGGGACGACCCATGGCCAGAGCGCGTCCTGGTTCTGCACGACGAGGAACGCCGTCACGAACGACACGTAGCTGCCCCACATGAGCGCGATGTGGTGGCGGATCCAGTCGTGGGGTTGGTGGACCCGCATCCACCAGCCGCCCAGCGCTGCAGCCTCGGTGAGGACGGCGATCACTGCCAACGGCCAAACCTCGGGCCGGAAGGCCACCAGGCCGATGGCCGTGGCGCAGAGTCCCGCGACCAGTCCCTGAAAGAGACGCCCGAGCGCGGGATGACGACCGGGGCCCTTCGGCGCTCTCATCGCGAGGGGCCCCACGACGAGGCCGAGGGCGCCGCAGGTGATGTGAGCCACCAGGAGTGTCGTTCGAACCACGGTCCATTCCCTCCGACATACCAATGTGGACGGTCAGACCGTACAACCGAGCAAAGTAGACTGTCAACGTGTCGTCACGTCGCCAGGCCAGCCCGACCAAGCTCAACGCGACCGCCGCGTCCGTGCTCGGGTTTCTGAGCCTTGGCCCGCTCACCGGTTGGGACCTCAACGACCTCGCGCAGGTCTCCGTCGGCCACTTCTGGAACATGACCCGAAGCCAGATCTACCGGGAGCTCAACGCCTTGGCGGCGCTGGGCTTCGTGGAAGTGGAGAGCGGCGGGCCGCGGAACACCCGGCGCCATCGGCTGACCGATACCGGACGGTCGGCATTGCACGACTGGCTAGCTGCCGACGACGTCGGTGAGACCATGGTCCGCAACCCGGCTCTCGTCCGCCTGTTCTTCGCCGCCGAGATGACCCCCGGCGAACGCCGTGCGCTCATCGAGACGGGACGGGCGCGGTCGGCCGCCAAGCTCGCCGCGCTGGAGGAGGCACTGGTGATGGCTGAGCAGCTTTCGCCCGGTGCGGCGGCCACGGCCCGCTACGGCCTCGCTGTCGAGCGCGCGGTCCAGGCATGGTTCGACGAGGCTCCCTGGGGACTCGAGGTCTGAGTCCACGGCTACGGCCGCCAGCGCACGGTCGGCGAACGGTCACGGAGCCAGCGTTCCGTGCGAGGGATGCATGCCCCCGAAGTGTTGATGCCATCCCTCGAGCCAACAGCGCCTCGCGTTGCGGGCGCGCACGGCCGTGACTTCCTCACGGCCCGAGACCACACATGAGCCATCCGACACGTGCCGGTAGGCCGCGCGCAGGTCGCCCGCCCCATAACCCCGGCCGTGACGGCATCGAGGCCCGCGCTATCGGCGCATCGGGAGCGCCCCAGCGCCGATGTTTGGAGGAGACCGCGCCCTCTAGGGGTTCACGTCAGTAGAACACCGGCGGCAAGATGTCGCGCCCCACTCGAGGGCCCTCCGGCCCTGGTCCGGAGATCTCATCGATCGCATGATGGCTCCATGCGAAAGGGCCTCCTCGCGCTCGGAGCGACGGCGATCGCCGCCGCGCTGCTGGCGTCGATGGTGCGCGCGCTCGATCCGCGCTCAGTCTGGTTCGCGTTCCTGGTCGTGTGGGTGCCGATGGCCTGGCTCGGCACGGTGAGTCGACTGGCTCGTCCGCGGCTGCCCGAGTCGTACCACCGTCTGCGTTCCGTCGAGCAGAACGGGCGGTTGTACGAGCTCCTGGGTGTCCGGCTCGTGAAGCGGTTGCTGCGCCGTGGCCCACTCGCGGTGTTCAACCCGGGGCCGCACTTACCCACTGAGCGCACGCCGGAGCGTCTCGGACGGCTGGATCAGAGGATGCGGGATGCGGAGGCGAGCCACTTCATCCTGTTCGGTGTCATGGTCGGGGTGTCGGCCGATGCCGCAGCACGGAGCTGGTGGGGCACCACTGCGTGGACGCTGCTGTTCAACACCCTCCTCAACGGATACCCCGTGATGCTTCAGCGGTACAACCGCGCGCTCCTATCCCAACGCTTCGACATGCGGACCGATCAGCCGCACCGAACGCCGCACTCGAGCCAGTGAGACGCCTTCCCTAACGGCGCATACATGGCGCGCCCTGGACCCGGTGTGGGAGCGAGTCTGGGTTGGGCTACTGGTGCCGACGTCCGAGGAGGTGAAAGAGCCGGCTGAGCTGTCGGTAGGGGTCGCGCTGGCTGGCTGCGAGCTCGACCTCGAGGAGGAGGTGCTCGGGGTCGGTGGCCGGACGGTCGGGAGTCCAGCCGTCGGTGAACAGCCGCACGCCGTACCAGGCACTCGGATCGATGCCGCGATCGGTGAACATGGCTGAGAGCGCTTCGATGCGGTCACCGCGGGTATCGACACCCAAACCGTTGATCTGCCGGTCGCTATCGAACGACGCCAGCGCGGCGGCCCAGTCCCCTTCGTGTGCGTGCCGCATGGCCATCACCTCGACGTTCTTAGCCACGATCGAGAGCAACCCGCCTCGGCCGGTGAGCTGGCACAGGGCGTCTACGAGGGGTTCGGGGTCGTCGAGGTACATGAACACGCCATGGCAAAGGACCCCTCCGAACACCTCACCATCGAGCACCGCCGGCGCGTCCTCGCCGGTCGCTTCCACGAGCCTCACACGTCGAGCGACGGCGGGGTCCTCGCCGGCGATTCGTTGCTCGGCGCGTTCAAGCATCGCAGGCGAGGGGTCAACGATCGTGACGTCGTACCCCGCCCGCGCGAGCGGAATGCTCTGGTTGCCGGCTCCACCACCCACATCGACGACCCTCAGGGGCGGTGGGGTGAGGTGGGCCCGGAGATGCTCGTGGATCACGTGCGTACGAACACGGCCACGCAACGACCCGTAGTGGCCGTCGACGAACCGGTCAGAGAGGCCCTCCCACACGTCGTGAGGCTGTGCACCAGTCACCGGCACATCCTGCCCGACCCGACCCACCGCAGGAGGCGAGGAAGCCGTCGGGCATGGTTCGCGCTCCCCGTGCCAGGCCCGCCTACCGTCGCCACCATGCCAAGCGAGCGCAAACGGATGTTCCGATTCTGGACGGACGGCTACCAGGCACTGCACCGCTTAAGCGAGGAAGTGAAGGGCTCTGGTCTCGAACTGTCGCTCCTCGAGCTGATCAAGATGCGGGCATCCCAGATCAACGGCTGCGCCTACTGCATCGACATGCACTCCAAGGACGCCCGCGCCTCCGGCGAAACCGAGCAGCGACTCTACGCGCTCAGTGCCTGGCGGGAGACCGGCTTCTTCACCGAGCGAGAACGCGCTGCGCTGGCGCTCACCGAAGCGATCACGCTGGTGGCCGAGTCTCACGTGCCCCGAACGGTGCTCGACCAGGCCGCCGAGCAGTTCAGCCCCGAGGAGCTGAGCAAGCTCGTCTACGCGGTCATCGAGATCAACGCGTGGAACCGGCTGGCGATCACAACTGGCGCCCCCGAGCCGGGCAGCTACCAACCAAGTGCCTGACGTCGGGGTCGACCTACTCCGACGCCGGTCGCCCACATCAGATATCGCTCGCGCCGAATGTCCCTCCCATTCCGTCGCACCAGCCCAACCCATCGGCGCGTAGCGAGCAGTCGTGCGGTCACAATGGAAGGATGAGCATGAGAGTTGATCGTCGTCGGTGGCGGCCACTCGTCACGCGATGACGGCGGAGCTTGAGGGGCAGAACGGGTTCAGCGCGACCGTTGACGGCGACACTTGGCGCACCGTGGGAAGTTCGCTCGTACTCCGCCGACGAAGTCCACCGCAGCGTTGGGACGCCACCGTCGTGTCGTTCACGGCGACCGTGCGCTGCGTGCTCCGCTGGACGCTCGCATCCGGTCAGGCGCGAGAGGCGCACATGTTCAAGGACCTCGCGCTCGGCGACTCGATGCCTCTGCGCAGCGCTGGCAAGGAGTGGACCGCATGCGTAGTCGAGCGGCGACGCCTCCCTGCCGTAACGGTCGAGTACAGGATCAAGAGTGGCGCTCGGCGGCAGCAAGTTCTCTACGTAGATCACGACTTGCCGTTCGCGTACTTCCGGCCTCTACCAGACGGCGGCGCCGAGGTCCGTCGGATCGAGTAGCGGTCGAGTACGCGCGCGTCCGCCGCACCCCTTCGCAATCGCGGGCAGTCTGACCTGAACTCGATTCGAACGGAACGGCGCCTAGTCGGGTGCTTCGGTGGGCGAGGTTCGGGGACGCTGCCGCTCGGGATTCGGGGACAGGTCGTGGCACGAACCTGCGTCGGCCAACCGGCGTTTGGTGCTACCCGCGACGCAGGTTCAGGAGCGCGCTCTCCGTGACGCGGAGAGTTCACGGCGGCGAAGCGCGTAACGCCGAATCGGTGCGAGGTGCCCACCCCGACGTCGTTGCGCTACTGGACGAGCCTGCGCAGGTTCAGGTGTCCGAGCGGAACGGCGCCGTAGCGGTAGCGACGCCACGCTCAGCTGGCCGAGCGGAGCGCGTTGATCAAGGCGTCGGCAGCCGGCAGGGGATTGGAGGCGATGCGGCGGGCGATGACCAGCGAGCGGGTGGCGAGAGGACTCGCGCGCACTGGAGTCAGCGCCGCGGACTGAACTGTGGGCAACACCGTCCAACCAAGCCCGAGCATCACCATCTCGCGCAGCACCTCGGGTTGGTGTGACTCGGCGACTACGTCGAACGGCGCGCTGACCGACCGGAGTGCCGCCGCGATGACCGAGCGCGTGTGCGATCCCAGCGGGAACGTCACCCAGGGCCCCCACTCGCGATGCAGTGCGGTGGGCACTTGAGGCGGCGCAAACACCGACAGCGACTCCGTGCGGAGGGGAGACCACTCGACGCCGTCGATCGGTGCCGGCGGTTGGACGCACACCACCAGATCGAGCTCGGCTCGAGCGAGGTCGGCCAGCAGCGCGCCGGACGGTGCCACGGCGAGCCGGAGCTCGACCTCGGGACGCTCGCGGCGGTAGCGGCGCAACACCTTCGGGTAGTGGTGCACGGCCGCGGCGTCGATCATCCCGAGCCGCAGCGCGCCCTGGTCGCCGCTCTGCTGGCGGGCCGCCCATGCGCCGAGGTCGCGCGTCGCTGCGACCACGGTACGGGCATGGTCGAGCACGGGCCCAGCGGCAGGAGCGAGCACTCGGCGACGTCCGGCTCGTTCGAACAGCGTGAGGCCCAGTCGGCGCTCGAGCTCCGCGAGACCCTGTGAGAGCGCCGACGGGGACACTCCGACGGTCGCGGCGGCATCGGCCCAGGTCCGCTCGTCGACCACGGCCACGAGATACTCGAGCTGCTGCACGGTGAGGTTGGGAAGGGCCTTGGCCACCACTGCACCTTTGTTCAGGATATCTGAACAATACTTGTAAATACTGCGGCGATGCTTGACGATGGTCGGATGCCCCAACCCCGTCAGATCGCCCCCGCCACCGGCAAGCTCGGTGTGCTGCTCCCCGGCCTCGGCGCCGTCTCGTCCACGCTCATCGCCGGTGTCGAGACCGCCAAGAAGACCGGCGAGGCGCCGATCGGATCGATCACCCAGATGGCCAAGATCCGCCTCGGGAGCCGCGGCGACGGCATGAACCCCTACATCAAGGACTTCGTCCCGCTCGCGCAGCTCGACGATCTGGTCTTCGGCGGCTGGGACCCCATCTCGGCCAACGCACTCGACGCCGCCCGCACCTGTGGCGTGCTCGAAGAGCGCGACCTCGCGCCGATCAGCTCGGAGCTCGAAGGCGTCGTGGCGATGGACGCCGTCTTCGACCGAACGTGGGTCTCCAGGCTCGACGGGTTCCGCGTCAAGAAGGGCGAGACCAAGCTCGAGCTCGCCGAGCAGCTCATGGCCGACATCGAGAAGTTCCGCAGCGAGAACGGCTGCGATCGCCTCGTCATGGTGTGGTGCGGCTCGACCGAGGCCTACCGCGAGCCGTCCGAGGTGCACAACAGCATCGAGACCTTCGAGCAGGGCCTGCGCGACAACCATCCCGAGATCAGCCCGAGCCAGATCTACACCTACGCCGCGCTGCAGAGTCGCGTGCCCTACGCCAACGGCGCCCCCAACCTGAGCTGCGACCTGCCCTGCATGCTCGAACTGGCCGACCGCAACGGCGTGCCGATCGGTGGCAAGGACTTCAAGACGGGCCAGACCCTGATGAAGACGATCCTCGCCCCGGGCTTCAAGAGCCGCATGCTCGGCCTCAACGGCTGGTACTCCACCAACATCCTCGGCAACCGCGACGGCGAGGTGCTCGACGACCCGGAGAACTTCAAGTCGAAGGAGGTCTCCAAGCTGGGCGTGCTCGACACGATCTTCCAGCCCGAGGAGTACCCCCGGCTCTACGGCGACATCTCGCACGTCGTCCGCATCAACTACTACCCGCCCCGCGGCGACAACAAGGAGGGCTGGGACAACATCGACATCTTCGGGTGGATGGGCTACCCGATGCAGATCAAGGTCGACTTCCTGTGCCGCGACTCGATCCTGGCGGCGCCGTTGGTGCTCGACCTCGCGCTGTTCTTCGACCTCGCCGCCCGCGCCGGCGAGAAGGGCGTGCAGGAGTGGCTCAGCTTCTACTTCAAGAGCCCGCAGACTGCCGACCCGGACCTGCCTCCGGAGCACGACATCTTCATCCAGCAGACCAAGCTCAAGAACACCCTCCGCCAGTGGATGGGCGAGCCCGCCGTCACGCACAGCGAAGCGGGATAGAGCCAGCGCCCGCTTCGCCAGGGAGCGGTCGCTAGCCAGACCCGTTCGCAGCGGCGACGAACATATCGACGGCTCGGGTCGCGCTCCAAGCGACGAAGGTGTTCCAGAACACGCGCCCCATAACTCTCGGCATACCCTCGCTAGACGCGTGGTCGATGTGCCGGTCTGCCCGCACAGATCGGGCGTCACATAGTCCGCGGCCGCAGGCTCGCGAAGGTCCGCGCTATCGGCGCATCGCGAGCGCCAATCTTGTCGCTTTCAGTCGAACCGGGCGTCGCTCATGATCGGCACGTCTTCACGCCCTCTACGCGCCCGGCGGGGCGTCCGGCAGTCATGCCCCGCACGGGACGGAGGTCGCAGCCGGAGCGACCGAAGCGTGCGATCACCTCGGGGCAATCGGTCTGGACCTGGCAGTCCGCACAGTCCTGGGGTCCACGCGTAGCGTCGTAACCGTGGACCGGCCCGCGCTCATCCAGATCCTCGACGACTTCGTCGACGCCCACGATGGCTGGCGGGAGGCCGAGCAGAACAAGAACTGGGTGGTCGCCGGGGACCACTACAGCCACATGATCGAGTGGTACCCGCTCGTCGTCACCATCGCCGAGCGGCTCGCCCCCCGAGTCGTCTCCGGGGCGATGGGCGGCGTCCCGGAGACCACCGACAACTCGGAATGGTGGCGAGTACGGAACATCGCGCTAGCGACCCGCGGGATAATCGAGCGAGGAGCCGAGCTCGAGGAGGCCCTCGGCCCCGCCGCAGACGTCCCCCATCTCCCCGCCGACGAACTCCATCCCAACGTGTGGGGTCCGGCCAAGGCCTACTGGGAAGCAGAGCTCTACGGCGACGGAGTCGAAGCCGCCGCGAAAGCTCTCGCGGCCATCATCCGCCACAAGGCCGAGCGGCCCGAGCTCGACGGCGTGCCGCTCATCAACGAGACACTCAGTCCGCTCAAGCCTGGCCAGCGCCGCCTCGTCGTGCGCGCCGGCGAGACCGGGCCGACCGTCGACAGTATCCGGCAAGGCGTTCACGCCCTTGGCCTCGCCTGCTACCAGGCGCTCCGGAACCCGCTGGCCCACACCACGGACGCGCTCGACGAGCAGATCGCCCTTGAGCAGCTCGCCACGCTCTCGCTGCTCGCTCGGTTCGTCGACGAAGCGATCCTCATCGAACGGAAGAACGACGCATGACTACCGATCGCCGGGCCCCAGCGGTCGGCCACGCGGCCGCACGGAGACCAGCGCTGGATCGGGAAGCCGCTTCGACGTCGCCACGGGGTGCTCGCGCCCGCCGCCGGTCCGGCATGCTCGGCACGCGTTGCATCCTGCCGGGTGTGGGCTGCCGCTGCGGATCGACAGACCTGACGCTGTCAGGCCGAGACGAATGCGCGACTGGGGTGTCAGCTCGGCCGACGAAGCTGCTCGAGCACAGCGAAGGCCCATCGACGCTGCACGGCACCCGGCTTCGATGGGAACCGCCCCGTAGCGGACGCCGGACGCTCCTCGAACAAGCCCTCAGCGGCGGCCGACGGTTGATCGTGGCCGTCCACCCTCTCGAGGAGGCCAGCACGCCGGAGTCGGGCGAGCACGGCGCTCGATCCCAACGGCGGACAAAGGTTCGCGCCGATGTCCGTCACGCTCAGCCACTCAGTCGCCGACCCGGGCGAGGTGTCGTGACCGCGCGTCGCGGGCTCACCGCTGAGGAGCTCCCACAGTCGAGCCTCATCACACAAGGCATGGAGTCCGCCGGAAGCGTCCCAGTAATGCGCCACCTCGGCCGCCTCGAGCCTGTCCTCTACAAGGTCCGGCGCACCGTCGATTGAGCGCCAGTACCGGCGCCACTTTGTAGGGGTCCAGTGGGTCCAACCTGTGGCCGAGTCGTATCCCGACATGCCGCCTCCTGTCGTCGGGGTCGATGGTGCTGCATCTGCGAGCGCGCGCACAACGACCGTCGGTGCGACCGAGTTCGAGCGGGAGCCAAACAGCACGCACTCGCTAGTTGCAGTTTCTCGACCGGCGCAACCGCCCCTAACGGCGCGTAGCCGCTGGTCGTTCTGTGGGCGCTTCGAACAGATCGCCGAATGGGTCGCGCGGCAACTAGGTGCGCTCGACGGGTAGGCGCGGAGCCGAGTCTCCGTCGACCCCAGCGAGCTGCCGTTCTTGCGGGCGATCGACGGCGAGAGAGAATGAGTGGCGTGGACGGCGTGACTTCGGCCTTTACCCAGGTGTTGTCGGGCGACGCCGTCTACGAGTACCGGGCTGACCGGTGGTGGGCAGAGGGTCCACGACTGGCGTTCGTGGGCTGCAACCCGAGCCTGATCACCTGGCAGGCCGGCGCCCGCCTGGACCCGACCAGTGCCAACTGCGAGGCGATCGCCCGGCGCGACGGCTACGCCGGGGTGACCATGCTGAACCTTTGGGCGCTACGGGGCACAGACCCGCGGGTGATGCGCGGTCACCCCGATCCAATCGGGCCCGGCTGGGCTGAGGCGTTCGACGAGGCGGTACGCGACATGGGCTTCGTCGTGGGCGCATGGGGGACCGCCCCCTTCTGCGCCGGCACGAGCGTCGCCCGGCGCCGCATCGCTGAGGTAGGCGACCGCCTCGTCGCGCTCGGACTGGAGGTGCGCTGCCTCGGCCAAACAGCGGACGGCGAACCGCGCCACCTGTCGCTGCGAGGTGTGTCGAGGGGCGCCCTGCCAGCACTGCAGCCGTTCGTGGGTCGCACGACGACGCCGTAGCCGTGCCGCCCCGAGCGGCCGCGGCCGCTGGGCGTCGTTGCCGTCGCCGGGCATGCACGGGTTTTCGCGGTCAGGAGGGCCGGTGGATCATTCCACGCCGGCGTCGCTCGGCTGCGAGCGTGCGTGAGCAGCACGAAGTAGGGCGCACAGACCGACGGCTCTGTCTCCAGGGATGCGAACAGAACGCGCGCCCGATAACGCGGCTGACGACCAGACGACCGCCCGAAATATCGGCGCATCGCGGATCGTCCCGAGGCCAGCCCTCCGGGTGGGGGACCGGGTCTAGAGATCGTCCTTCGCCTGGTGGATCAGCGCGATCACGTCGGCAGTCGAGCGAACGTCGCCGTATGAGCGGTAGATCGTGTAGAGGGTCGCGTTGAGATCCTGGTCCCGGCGGGCGGCGTTGGCATCGGCGACCATGATCGTGCGGTAGTCGAGAGTGCTGGCGTCTCTGGCTGTTGCCTCACAACAGACGTTTGCCAGGGTTCCGGTGACCAGCACGGTGTCGA
>JBQTKH010000048.1:0-3649 GCA_052386335.1 Microthrixaceae bacterium | reverse complement strand
GCCGATGCCGATGCCGGGGCCGATGGCGGCGCCGCCGTAGACGATGCCTCGACCGACGGCGGTGAGGCCGGCCTCGAGCTCGCCGGGATCCTGCTGTGCGAGAAGTTGCAGCACGGTGATGTTCTCCTTGATCTTTCTCTTAGTGCTCGGGGTGCATGGCACCGCCGATGAACACGGCGGCGAGGATGGTGAAGATGTACGCCTGGAGGAACGCCACCAGGATCTCGAAGGCACTCAGCGCGACCAGCAGCGCGAAGGGGGCGATCGCTCCGATCACCGTGGCCTCGAAGAGCGCCTGGCAGAGCACGGCGAAGGTCACGAGGAGCAGGTGACCGGCGATCATGTTGGCGAAGAGTCGGACAGCCAAAGAGAGTGGCCGCACGAAGAGGATCTGCAGCAGCTCGATGGCGAACACCAGCGGCAGGATCGCCTTCGGAACGCCCGGCGGGATGGTGGCCGACTTGAAGTACTTGATCGGGCCCTGCGAGACGATGCCCGTCACGTGGTAGATCGCCCACACCAGGATGGCGAGGAAGGCCGGGAGCGCGATGCGGGCGTTCACCGGCATCTGCACGCCGGGGATCAGGCCCCAGATGTTGCAGGCGAGGATGAACGTGAACAGCGTGAGCAGGAAGGGGGTGTACTTGAGCCCGTCGGGACCCATCGTCTCCATGACGATGCCGTCCTCGATGAAGCCCACGGCCGACTCAGCGACGTTCTGCATGCCGGTGGGCACGAGGGCCTGCTTGCGGCCACCGAGGTACATCACGCCGAAGGCCAGCGCGGCCGACACCCACATGAGGATGATGACCTTGTTGACGGCGAAGGGGCCGTCGCCGAACAGGGTGGGCCACTCCACGACATGGGAGATGGGCGGGAACTCCAACCCGAAGATCACGAGGGGAGAGCCTCCTTGGTGGGGGCGGGCCGAAGGCCCGGGAAGGCGAGCGAAGCGGACACGTAGCGGAGCTCCCAGAACAGGAGGCCCAGGTGGGTGACGAGGACGGTGACGCCCAGCGCGGTGAGGTTGATCCACGACTCGTGGCGCACGGCGAGCAGCACGGCGCAGACGAGCCCCATCCGCACGGCGAAGCCGCCGAGCGACATCGCCATGATGGCAGTGAGCGAGATCTTGGCCGCCCAGGACAGGCCCAGCGCCGCGAGCACCAGGTTGATGCCGACCAAGGTGATCGCGACGGCCGCCGAGGCCGTGCCCTGCACGCCCCACACGACGGTGGCGAGGGCGAGGATCGCGGGCGCGAGCCACACGCCGCGCTTCACCATGTCGAAGGCGAGCTCACGCTCCACCTCGGGGGCATCGGGCACGGGCATCTGACGGTCGGCTGCGCTCATCGCATCGTCCGGTCGGTGCGATCGCCGAGCAGGTCGTGCTCTTGGCTGCGCATCTTCGCGTCGTAGGCGACGTACTGCTTCCAGCTCACGTAGCCCATCGTGAAGACGAACAGGGCGAGGAGGAACAGCGGCGAGGTGCCCAGCCAGCGATCGAGCTGCCAGCCGAGGAGCGCGAAGATCGCCGGGGTGACGGCGAGCTCGACGGCCGCGGTCAGCGCGTTGCCGAAGCCGTTGTTGAGCTCACGCTTCGCGGAGAGATCGAACACCGTCGTCCAAGACCTCAAGACGTTCAGGGCCCGTCTGGAGACAGGCGCTTGTGAATGCATTCGCAATCTAGAACCCTGGGCGCTGAACCTGCAAATCCATGGTGTGCAACGACCGGCGGGGGACCTTAGCGGACTCGCGACTCCAAGTTCGATGCGTCGCGACCCTGACGGCTGACCCTGGGCTACTCGACCTCGAAGGTCCCCGTCATGCCACGGTCCTTGTGGTCGTCGATGTCGCACACGTAGCGGTAGGTGCCGGCCTCCTCGAAGGTCAGCACGACCTTGCCCTCCTCGCCAGCGGCGGTCGGACCCACCTCGCCGAGCACCTCGCCGTCCGGACCGAACACCTCGAGCTCGTGCTCCAGCTCGCCGGCGTTGCGCATCTCGAAGGTCACCGTCTCACCGGCGTGGACGTCGAGATCGTCGAGGCCCTCGAAGGCGTACTCGCTCGCGGTCACGTGGATCTCCACCTCGCCCGCTTCGGGCAGCGCCTCTCCACCCTCGCCCGTGACCGAGATCGACTGGCGGATGCCGTCGCCCTTCTGACCCGGCTTGCAGGCCAGCTCGTAGTCGCCCGCGGCGAGGTTGACGGTGAGATCCGCGCTCGTCCCCGGGCCGATGTTCTCGCGCTCGGTGACAACGCGATCGCCCGACGCGTACACGTAGACCTCCGTGACGTCGTCACCCTCGTTGCGGATGCGGAAGGTCGTCTTGCCGGCGGCGAGCTCGGTCTGCTCGGCCACGCACGAGTCGTCGGACGCGGTGAGCGCGATGACCTTGGCGCCGTCGTCGCCTCCGCAGGCGGCCGCCGCGGCCGCGATGACGAGCGCGAAGAGGAAGGGGGTTCGATGGTGACGCACAGAGGCTCCTAGGGATCAGTCGACCGTCGCGTACGCGGCGTCGGGATGTTCGGTGGTGGATCGCGCACCGGCCGATTGAGCCGGGCCACGGGAGGGCCGGAAGAACAGCGTCATGACGATCGCGAGGTACGCGACCCACGCCACGACCTCGGCCCACGCGGGATCAGGTCGGAAGTTGATCGTGCCGCGCAGCAACGTGCCGTACCAGGAACCTGGCGGGACCTGCTCGGACACGTTGAAGGCAGCGGTGTCGAACAGCGAGCCAGACAGCAGGCCGGCCTCCCAGAGGTCGTGGATGCCGTACGCGAGGACGCCAGCCGCCACGACGATGAGGCCCGCTCCGGTCCAGGTGAAGAACTTGGCGAGATCGAGGTGGACCGCGCGTCGGTAGAGCAGCCAGCCGAGCACCACCGCCACGGCGATCCCGCACAGCGCACCGAGGATCGGCGTCGTGGTCGTCTCGGTGGCCTTCGCGGCCGACCACACGAACAGCGCGGTCTCGAGGCCCTCGCGAGCGGTGGCGATGAAGGCGGTGACCACGACGGCGCCGGCGCCACCGGCCAGCGCGACGTCGAGCCGCCCCTGGAGCTCAGCTTTGAGGCCACGCGCGGTGCGCCGCATCCAGAAGATCATCCACGTCACGAAGCCGACGGCCACGATCGACATCACGCCGCCGAAGGTCTCCTGCGCCTTGAACGTGTCCAGGCCATGCTGCGTGAACGTCAGCAGCGCGCCCGCACCGAGCGACATCGCCACGGCGAGCCCGACGCCGATCCACAGGGGGCGCAGGCGCTCGGTGCGGCCGGTGCGCACGAGGTAGGCGACGAGGATGCCCACGATGAGGGCCGCTTCGAGCCCCTCGCGCAGTCCGATGAGGAAGTTGGCGAACATGAGGTTCGTGAGCTCCGGTCACCCAGGGGCGCCCACCGTAGTGAGGGTCACCCGACGTGCTTGTGTTCGGTCACCCTAACACCACGTCGAGGGAACCGGCCAAATCGCCCGCGCGCCGAGGTCACTCCGGTTCTCGCCGGGACCGCACCCCCGGGCCGAACCAGGTGTACAGCAGGAGGCCAGCCACCGCGATCGCGGCCGGGATGTAGAGGTCGCCCTGGCCCCGTCGGTAGGTCGGGTAGAGCGCGATCGCGGAGAGGAGGACGGTCCAGGCCCACA
>JBQTKH010000047.1:0-8881 GCA_052386335.1 Microthrixaceae bacterium | reverse complement strand
GCGCCCGCGCCGGCGGCCGAGGATGCGAGCGACGCCCCGCCGTCGGTTGAGAAGCCGTCGGTCGAGCAGCCGTCGGTCGAGCCGAAGCACTCGGTGGATGCCGCCACGCCATCGGTCTTCGATCCTGACGCGCCGCTGCCGACCGCCAGGCCGCTCAGGGCCCGGCGAGCGCGTCCGGCCGGGCGCGTCTCGACACCGACGTCGCCTGTTGCGGAGACCTTCGTGCCGCTCGACCTCCCGGGGCAGGGTCCGGTCGCGGTCTATGACCCGGTGGTGGAGCCGACCGAGCCCGAGGACCAGGCGATCAGCGCCGACGACGATGGTGACCTCGCCCGACAGCTCGCATCGCTCTCGCCGCGGGCCGCCGAAGCCGTACGGGCGGCGGCGGAGGCCGCCACCGACGAGGAACGAGAGGCCGCGCTGGCGGCCGCTGAGGAGCGCGAGGGTCGCCCGATCAACCGGGGACCACTCCTCAAGTTCCTGTCGTCGGTGAAGAGCTGAGGTGACCTTGACGAGCGTGGACCTCCTCACGGAGGCGCGCGATGACGGGTCGGCCGCTAGCGGCACCGATGGCGTGGAGCTCGAGGCGCTCCTCACCGAGGTCGTCCGCGTCGGTGGATCCGACCTGCACCTGACGGTCGGGTCTCCTCCTGTGGTGCGGGTCGAGGGTGAGCTCAGGCGGATCCCGGGCATCGAGCCGCTGACCAAGTCCGATGCCCGGCGGCTCGTGCTGGGTGTGCTCACCGAACAGCAGACCGAGCGGTTCCTCGAGTCTGGTGAGCTCCTCGCCTCCCACTCGCTCCCCGGCAGGGGCCGGTTCCGCGTCTCCGCGTTCGTCCAGCGAGACAGCATCGGCGCCGTCTTTCGGATGGTGCCCGTCACGATCCCGTCGGCTGAGGACCTGGGCTTGCCCGACGAGGTGATCGGGTGGGCCGAGCTCCGCCGGGGACTGATCTTGGTGTGCGGCCCCCATGCCTCGGGCCTGTCCACGACCCTCGCCGCCCTCGTCGATCGCATCAACCGGTCACGGGCCGCGCACATCCTGACCATCGAGGACCCGATCGAGTTCCTCCACAGCCATCGGATGGGGTTGGTCAACCAGCGGCAGGTCGGGGAGGACACCGCATCCTTCGAGGCCGGGCTCCGGTACGGGCTGCGCCAGGATCCCGACGTGCTCGTGGCAGGGGCCCTCCCCGACGTGGAGTCGATCCGCGTCGCCCTCAGCGCCGCCGAGACCGGCCACCTCGTGCTGGCCACGCTGCGCACCGTCGACGCGGTGCAGACCGTCGAACGGCTCATCGACGTGTTCCCGCTCGACCAGCAGCAGCAAGCGCGGGTGCAGGTGGCCAACACCCTCCGCGGGATCGTCGTGCAACAGCTCGTGCCCGCGGCCGACGGCGGCAGGGCCCTCGCCACGGAGGTCCTTCTGCCCACCGACCAGGTCGTGGACTGCATCCGAACGGGCGACTCGGCAAACCTCGGCAAGGCGATCCTGGGCGGAGCGACGAGTGGGATGGGGACGATGGACCAGTCGCTGGCCGCCCTCGTCAGCGAGGGGATCGTCGACATGGACGTCGCACTGGAGCGAGCACTCGATCCGGGTGAGCTGCGGTATCTGCTCTCAGGGAGCGGTCGCTGAGACCGTAAGGTCCCCGGCGTGCAGTCCCTGGCCACCATCGCGATCGCTGCGCTGGGCGTGCCCGTTGCCGGCTTCCTCAACGTCGTCATCGACCGGGTGCCGGACCGGGCCCCGCTGCGGGGTGCGCGCGACGGTGAGCCGTGCCCGCCGGTCGAGGTCACGGTCGTCCCGACTCAGCCATGGCTCCTGCGTGGTGGCCGTTCGCCCGGCGGCCACCTGCCGCACCGCTGGCTCGCCGTCGAGCTGGTCACAGTTGCGGTGTTCGGCGCGCTGGCGGCTCGGTACGACGGCGTCCTGCTCGTGCCCTTGGCCGTGCTGGGCGCCGCCCTCGTCGCGGTGTCGGTCATCGACCTCCAGCTCCTTCGCATCCCCGATCGGGTGACGTTCCCCGCGCTCGCCTTGGCCGTGCCCCTCGTCGTCGCCGTGTCCCTCCGCTACGACACGCCCGACGCGATCCGAGGCGCGCTCGTCGGGGCCGCGGCCTACTTCTTCGTGCTGCTCGTTCCTCACCTGATCTACCCGCGGGGGATGGGGTTCGGCGATGTGAAGCTGGCGCTGCTCCTGGGGCTCTACCTGGGTTGGCTGGGCTGGTCGCCGGCCTACCCGGTCGCGGGGCCGATCCAGCTCGTGCTCTACGGCCTCATGCTCGGCTGCACCCTGGGCGTGGTGTTCGGCCTGCTGCACGCGCTCGTCACGAAGCGCCGCGGTGAGTTCCCGTTCGGGCCGGCCCTCGCCCTCGCCTGCTTCGTCATCGTGCTGTTCGCCAACGACCTCGCCCCGTGACCTGCTACAACGAACTGGAACGCGTTCTAGTCGTCGGGGGGGGGGGACCGTGGCCGTAGCGATCGAGCGGGATGAGGCCGAGACGCGAGCGTCGCTCGCCCACGGGCTGGCGGGGCGGACCGGCGCCTCGATGGTCGAGGTGGGACCGCTGACGATCCCGGGCCTGTCGGGCTTCTCGAACGAGACGCTGCTGTTCGACGCGACCTGGGACGACGGCTCGGGCCCGGTGACGCGCGGATTCGTGCTGCGGGTGGAGCCGAGCGGGCACCAGGTGGTCCCCAGCACCGAGTTCGAAGCGCAGGCCAACGTGCTGCGGGCCCGTCGCCGAGATGGCACCGTGCCGGTGCCCGAGGTGCTCTGGTTCGAGGAGGACCGAGCGATCCTCGGGGATCGCTTCATCGCGATGGCCCGCGTCGACGGGCGGGTGCCGGCCGACAACCCGAGCTACCACGTCGAGGGGTGGGTGACCGAGCTCACCGATGCACAGCGCGCCACGATGTGGATGTCCGCGATCGACACGATGGCGGCGGTCCATCGCCTCGACCGGGATGTGCTCGGCTTGGACTGGGTGGTCGCGCCGACTCCCCTCGAGCAGCTGGCTCGAGACCTGGAGTACCGGCACTTCGCCGCCGGCGACGCTGCGTACCCGCCTGTCGATCGCGCCTTCGAGATCCTGCGCTCCACGGTGCCCCCGGCGATCGATGAGCCGGCGCTCTGCTGGGGCGACTCCCGCATCGGCAACATGATCTTCGCGGCGGACAACACCGTGGCCGCCGTGCTCGACTGGGAGATGGTCACGGCTGGCGACCCGGTGCAGGACCTGGCCTGGAACCTGCTGCTCGACCGTCACCATCACGAGGCCTTCGGCGTGCCTCGTCTGTCGGGCCTTCCCGACCGCGATGCCACTGTGGCTCGCTGGGAGCAGGTCAGCGGGCGATCAGGTGCGCACCTCGACTGGTACCTGTTGCTCGGGGCGACCCGCTACGCGTCGATCATGACCCGCGTGCTCACGCTGCTCGATGCGTCCGGCGTGTTCCCCGGGGCCCGCGAGATGGCCTACGACCAGACCGGCAGCCAGCTCCTCGAGCGGCTGCTCGACGAGCGCTCCTGAGGAGACCCGTGCTCTCACCCGCCGACGACTATCCGATCCACCAGGTCCCCGAGCCCATCCGGCGACCCGCAACGAGCGATCGCAACTTCTACGACCGCTACTACTTCAACTGCCATCCGTGCTCCGACGAGCGCTTCCTCATCATGGGCATGGGCCAGTACCCGAACCTCGGCGTGATGGACGCCTTTGCCGTCGTCGTGCACGAGGGCACCCACCGGGTGGTGCGAGCGTCTCGCGAGCTCGGCAACGACCGGATGGACACCTCGGTCGGTCCGTTCCGCGTCGAGGTCATCGAAGGGCTCAAGACGCTGCGCTGCACGCTCGAGCCCACCGAGCACGGGCTCGCCTACGACCTCACCTGGGAGGCCTTCGTGCCCGCCTTCGAGGAGCCGCGGCACACCGATCGGTCGGTCACGGGCCGCGCCTTCCTCGACGCCTGCCGGATGGCCCAGCTCGGCAGCTGGTCCGGGTGGATGGAGATCGACGGACAGCGCACCGACGTCACGCCCGACCACTGGTGGGGGAGCCGCGATCGCTCGTGGGGCATCCGCCCGGTGGGCGAGCCCGAGGCGCCGGGCATCACCGCGGTGAAGGAGCCAAGCGCGTTCCGATGGCTGTACGCGCCGATCCGCATGCCCGACCACGCCTTGGTGTTCATCTGCCAGGAGCGGGGCGACGGGAGTCGCGTGCTCGAGGAGGCGGTGCGCCTCTGGCCAGACGGGCGCGTCGACCACCTGGGTCGTCCCGAGCACGAGGTCTCCTGGGCGGAGGGGGGTCCGGGTCTCAACGGCATGGCCACCAAGGCCACGCTCCGCCTGGGCGAGGTCGTGGTGGACGTCGAGCCGGTGCTCCCCGTGCACCTCGGCGTGGGCACCGGCTACGGCTTCGACGTCGACGGGTGGAAGCACGGCGTCTACCAGGGCGAGCTCGTGGTGCAAGGTCGCACCTGGGACCTCAACTCCGAGGAGGGACGCAGCCAGATGTGGGGCATCGTCGACTCCGTGGCCAGGTTCACCGTCGACGGCCAGGAGGGCTGGGGCCTCTTCGAGTGGCTCTACGTCTGACGCTCCATCGCCGGTCGACCCGGTTGGTCGGGATCCGGTAAGGCGCTCGTCGTCGCGTTCCGCCGCACGCTCAGGGCGATCGCGGCGGCGAGCATCGTGACGATGACGGCGAGCGACGCGTACGTGCTGAGGTGGTACCAGTGCGAGACCGCCATCTTCAGGCCCACGAAGATCAAGATGCCTCCGAGCGCATGGGAGAGGAAGTGGAAGCGGTCCTTGGCGTCGGCCAGGAGGAAGTACATCGCCCGTAGCCCCAAGATCGCGAAGGCGTTCGACGACAGCACCAGGAACGGCTCGTTGGACACGGCGAGGATCGCCGGCACCGAGTCGACCGCGAAGATGACGTCGGTGGCCTCGACGACGAACAGCGCGGCGAGCAGGGGAGTGGCAGCCCGCCTGCCGTTCAGCTTCGTGAAGAAGCGCTGCCCGTCGAGCTGATCGGTGACGGGCATCACCCGGCGCAGCAGGCCGAGGCCTCGGGTGGCCTCGTGCTCGCCCTCGTCCGCGCGGTGACGGATGATCTTCGCGCCCGTGTACACGAGGAACAGCCCGAACACGAGGAGGAGCCACCAGAACTGGCTGAGCAGCGCGCCGCCGAGGACGATGAAGATGGCTCGCAGGGTGAGCGCCCCGAAGATGCCCCAGAACAGCACGCGGTGCTGATACTTGACCGGGATCGCCAGGGTGGTGAAGAGCATCGACCACACGAACACGTTGTCCACGCTGAGCGACTTCTCGATCAGATAGCCACTGATGTACTCGCCGAACGCGTCGCCACCGAAGCTCAGGGCGATGACGACGGAGAACGCCAACCCACAGGTCACCCACACGATCGACTCCCCCAGGGCCTCCCTGGGGGTGGGGGCGTGGGCCTTCCGATGGCGGTACAGGTCGACCGCCAGCATCGCCACGATCACGGCACCAAGCCCGATCCACGCTCCCGGGGGCACGTCGAGATCGACGAACCGGGCACGGTCGGGGTCAACGGCAGACAACAGCATCGGGGAGCCTTTCGACTGTCTCGGACGAGCGGACAGTCGAAGGTCTCGCTCCCGCTGGTGGCGGGCGGGGGGCCGGGCAGCGAGCTGCCGTGATGACGACCGGTCCCGAGGGGCTACTCCCCTTCGACTGCACCAGTCTGCTCCGCCGGCGACCCCCGTTGCAACGCGGGCGCTCCCCCCACCACTTCTGTGCACGGCCAGCGCCGGATGCCGGTGGTGCGCGTGCAGAGAAGCGGGGTGGGTGGGTGCGACAACCGGTACCGAGGGGCGGGGGGCCGACAAGTAGCGTTGCGCCGATGCTTCGGTACCTGACGGCTGGCGAATCACATGGACGCGCGCTCGTCGTCATCGTCGAGGGCTTACCCGCGGGGCTCTCGCTCAGCACCGATCAGGTGCAGGCTGAGCTGGCCCGGCGTCGACTCGGCTACGGGCGCGGACCGCGCATGCGCTTCGAGCAGGACGAGGTCACGATCATCGGTGGGGTCCGCCACGGTCGCACGCTCGGCTCCCCGGTGGCCATCCAGGTCGCCAACAGCGAGTGGGAGCGCGATCCCGACAAGTGGCAGCAGGAGATGTCGGTGCGCGCCGAGGACGGCCCCACGGCGTCGCCGCTCACCCAGGTGCGCCCGGGGCACGCCGACCTGGCCGGCATGCAGAAGTACGGCCTCACCGACGCGCGTGACATCCTCGAGCGAGCGTCGGCCCGGGAGACAGCGGCTCGAGTCGCAGCGGGCACCGTGGCCAAGGCGCTGCTCGCCGAGCTCGGCGTCGAGATCCTCAGCCATGTGATCCAGATGGGCTCGGCGCGCTCCAAGGCCACAGCGCGGCCCGTGCCGGCCGACCTGCCCCTGATCGACGAGTCGTCCGTGCGGTGCTTCGACCCCACAGCCGAGGACGCCATGGTGGAGGAGATCAAGGCCGCCGCGAAGGACGGCGACAGCCTCGGCGGCGTGATCGAGGTGCTCGCCTACGGGGTGCCGGTGGGCCTGGGCAGCCATGTGCACTGGGACCGCAAGCTCGACGCGCTGCTCGCCCGCGCCCTCATGTCGATCCAGGCCGTGAAGGGCGTGGAGATCGGCGACGGGTTCGAGGTGGCCGGTCGACGGGGGAGCGAGGCGCACGATCCGATCTCCTGGGACGCCGAGGCGGGCACCTACCGCCGGGAGTCCGCGTTGGCCGGCGGCATCGAGGGCGGCATCTCCACCGGCGAGCTGCTCGTGGCCCGCGCCGCGATGAAGCCCCTCGCGACGCTCAACCGCCCCACCCTGAAGACCGTCGACACCGCCACCAAGGAGGAGGCCGTCTCGTTCAAGGAGCGCACGGACGTCACCGCAGTGCCAGCGATGGGCGTGGTGGCCGAGACGATGGTGGCGCTCGTGCTCGCCGACGAGGCCGCCCGCAAGCTCGGCGGCGACTCGCTCGCCGAGATGCGACGCAACCTCGACGCCTTCGTCGCGTCGCTGGGCTGAGCGCCGCGATGGTGCGTCATGTCGTGCTCGTCGGGCTCATGGGCTCCGGAAAGACGACTGTGGGCCGCAAGCTCGCGGCGCGCCTCGAACGTGACTTCATCGATGCCGACCAAGCGCTGGCCGAGATCGTGGATCGCTCGATCGCGGAGATCTTCGCCGCTGATGGGGAAGCGGGCTTTCGGGACATCGAATCCGATGTCCTCGAGGAGCTGCTGGAACATCACACGTCTGCGGTCATCGCAACCGGGGGTGGCGTGGTGCTGCGCGCGGAGAACCGGGCCCGTCTCGAGGACGCGGCGGTCACCGTCGTGTGGCTGACGGCCGCACCGGCGTTCCTGGCCAGTCGCGTGGAGGGCCGATCGCATCGGCCGCTGCTCGACGGCACGGAGCCCGCCGTCAAGGTGCTGACGAGGCTCAATGAGGAGCGGGCGCCGCTGTACGCAGAGGTCGCGGACATCGCCGTCGACGTCGCGCCCTTTCACGACGACCTCGAGAAGCCGAAGCAGGCGCTCGTCGAGCGCATCGCCGAGCTCGTGCTGGCCCACGAAGCCAGCGTGAACCACGGGGCGCCGTCGTGATCGCGGTCGAGGTCGCGATCGGCGAGCGCAGCTACCCGGTGCTCGTCGGGTCGGGGGTGGTCTCCGAGCTCTCCGTGCTGCTGCCGTCCACCGCGAAGCGGGTCGCCATCGTGAGCCAGGCCGGGATCCCCTTCCCGGTCGACCCCGGCCGGGACCACTCGCGCTTCGACATCGGTGACGGCGAGGTGGCCAAGAGCCTCGCCACGGTGGGCGACCTGTGCTCGGCCTGGGCGAGATGGGGCCTCTCGCGCGGCGACGCGGTGGTGGCCGTCGGGGGCGGTGTCGTCACCGACGTCGCCGGGTTCGCTGCGGCCACGTACCACCGCGGGATCCCGGTCGTGCACGTGCCCACGACGCTGCTCGGCATGGTGGACGCGGCGATCGGTGGCAAGACCGGGGTCAACCTGCCAGAGGGCAAGAACCTGGTCGGTGCGTTCTGGCAGCCCGACGCCGTGCTGTGCGACCTGGACGCGCTGGTCACGCTCCCGGCACGCGAGCTGCGCTCGGGCCAGGGCGAGCTGGCGAAGTACCACTTCCTCACCGGCGATGACCTCCTCGCCCTCGACCTGCCCGAGCGCATCGCAACTGCCGTGCGCATCAAGGCCGAGGTCGTCTCGGCTGACGAGCGCGAGGATCCGACGAACCGACGCGGGCGAGCGGTGCTCAACTACGGCCACACCCTCGCGCACGCCCTGGAGACCGACGGCGCCTACGAGCTGCGGCACGGCGAGGCCGTCGCAATCGGGCTGCGCTATGCCGCCAAGCTCGCCGAGGCACTCGGGCGGATCGACGCTGATCGCGTGCTGGCCCACGAACGGGTGCTGGCGGCCTACGAGCTCGACCCCGCGATGCCCGCGGGGGCTGACACCGCCCGCCTCATCGAGCTGATGCGGCGTGACAAGAAGGCGCTCGACGGCCTCACGTTCGTGCTCGACGGCCCTCATGGCGTCGAGATGGTCTCGGGCGTCGACCCCGCGTTGACGGCCAGGGTGCTGGAGGCGATGTGACCATCGATCGGGGAGATCCATGACTGGCGTTGTGCTGCTGCTGTCCGGGCCGAACCTCAATCTGCTGGGCGAGCGCGAGCCGGAGGTCTACGGCACGGGCACGCTCGAGGACCACGTGATGTCGGCACAGGCGGTGGCCGACGCGCACGATCTCGTCCTCGAGCACGTGCAGTCCAACCACGAGGGCGACCTCATCGACGCCATCCACGGCGCGCGCGGCAGGTGTGCG
>JBQTKH010000046.1:0-4021 GCA_052386335.1 Microthrixaceae bacterium | reverse complement strand
TGACGCCCTTTCTGGCTCAGTTCTCGGATCACCGACACGTCTCGGGAGAGAGCACCCCGACACGCCAGCGTTGCAAATTGTCCCTCGAGCCCCGTGGGCGACTTTCGCGCGTCCGCTCCGCGCTCGTCATGTGTCCACTGGCGTGATGAGCGAACTCTCACCATCATCGATGCATTTTGTAGTACAGTAATATTCGTGTGGCGATCCACCGCTCCGCCCGGCGGCACGGCATCACCGATGAGGACATGCTGCACGCGATCGGCAACGCGCTTGCCGTGGAGGACCTCGGCGAAGACCCCGACCGCTGGCTGGCAGTCGGGCCCGACCTCGCCGGCAATCTGCTCGAAGTCGTCGTGTTGCTCACCAAGGAGGGCACGGAGTTGATCATTCACGCGATGCCGCTGCGCCCCGAATACCGAAGGCTGCTGGAACAGTGAGCAAGCGCGTGCACGGGCGCACGAAGTCAGATACCCCGATCACCGACGACCTCGTCGAGGCACTGGCCGCTGAGGCCGAGCGCGGGTACGACGTCGACGAGCTCGTCGCCCGACGCGGCAAGCGCGGTCGACCTCGGCTCGGCGTTGAGCCATCGACGGTGGAGTCCGTTCGCCTCGATCCCGAACTCAAGCAGCTCCTGGTTCACCGCGCCGAAGATGAAGGCATCCCCGTTTCGGAAGTGATTCGCAAAGCACTCCGTCGCTACCTCAAGGCGAGTTGACCCACCAGACAGTCCGATCGCCGGCGCGCTCCGAGAAAGCAACGAGTGGGTGAGGGGGAACGAGCGTGGGAGACCTGGTTTGACGCGCTCCCAGAGGAGGACAAGCGACAGGTAGGTAAGCCGGCGGGCGGCTATTCGACGAGCGACCGACGCGATTACCTCAGGGCTGCAAGTAGCGCGCTGCGGGCAATCACGTTGATGTCGTAGTCAAGCTTCGAGGCGTCGTTGATCTGTTGCTCGGGTTCGAGGACGATCTGTCGACAGACAGACCACCGCCGCACCGCAGCGTTGCGAATTGTTCCCCGAGCCCAGCCCATTTCGCGACGGCACCTATTGTGGCTATAATGTATCCACCGATATGGCTACATTGGAGATTGCCGATGTCTGAGGTAGGCGTGCGCGAGCTGCGCGACAACCTGAGCCGATACCTCGCAAGCGTCCAGGCGGGCGCGGAGGTGGTGGTGACCGACCACGGACGTGCCATCGCTCGCCTGGTTGGGTTGGCCAGCGAGCGGCCACTCGATCGGCTGATCGCGGAGGGACTGGTGAGTCCGGCGTCCAAACGACGCGCTCGTCCACCACGTCGAGTTGCCACTCGGGGTTCGGTCAGCGTTCTGGTCGGTGAACAACGGCGGTGATCGCCTATTTCGACACTTCTGCCCTCGTGCCCTTGCTTGTTGAAGAACCCGGCTCAGAGCGGGCTGGCCGAATGTGGGACGAGTCGAGCCGCGTCGCATCGGTGCGGCTCGCCTATCCAGAGGCTCGGGCCGCGCTCGCGCAGGCACAACGGGACGCCCGTATCACCGCTCCAGCATTGCGACAGACCGTTCGCGAGCTTGACCGCCTCTTCGATCAGCTCGACGTCGTCGAAGTCACGGCAACGTTGGCTCATCGCGCTGGGGAGCTCGCCGAAGCGCATTCGCTGCGTGGCTACGACGCGGTTCACATCGCCGCTGCAGAACAGCTCTTCGATGAGGAGCTCGTCCTTGTCGCCGGAGATGCGGCGATGCTCCGCGCCGGTGAGACACTGGGGTGGGCCACCGCAAGCACTGACTGACGTCTCGTCAGTCAGCGAACGAACCAGTGACCGGCTCAAGCGCGGGAGAGAGCGCCCCGGCACCGCAGCGTTGCATCCCTGAAGCGAGCGGGGCCGTCAAGAGGATGTTCTACGCATTGTGCTCCTGATGTCGGGCTGCTCGGCGTGTTCGCGGGCGCGCGTCGCCGTCGAGGCTGGGGTCAAGGTGGAGCGCCCGGAGGCGAAGCCGAGGACGAACGACCTTGACGCCGGCGAGCGGCGATGCAGGCTCGGGCACGCCGAGCGTGGGTTCAACGCGATGTGATGCTCCTTGATCGACGAGACAGACGGGTACGTGCTCCGTGTTGCGATGCCGCGGGGGTGGGCAAGCCAGGTTGCCATTCATCCCTTCGCCACGCGGGTGGTGGCATGGAGTCGTTCGGCGCCAGCCGGGCGGGCTCAATCAAATTCGCGACCTCGCCACATCGTGAGGGTCATGTAACGCTTCGAGCGCGCGCGCCGGCCGTGCCGAGACCGAGTCATGCTGCGGCCTCTTGGAGGGCGCGGATGTGGTGGTCGCGCAGCCCGTAGAAGACGAGGGTGAGCAGCTTGCGTGCCGCGGCGACGCGGCCGATCTTGCGGCCCCGTCGTTCGGCCACTTGGCGGTAGTGGGCCTGGAACGCGGTGCCGCCGCGGTTGCGGGCCACCGCCTCGACCGCCGCCCAGCGCACCAGCCGCGACCCCTGTTTGTTGATCCCACCGCGGCGCACGCTGTCATCCTACTCGCGATCACGCGGCGTGAGTCCCGCCCACGACGTGAGCTGCTCGGGACGCGCGAAGCGGGTCACGTCACCGATCTCGGCGACGAAGACCGCACCCAGCACGCTGCCGACACCAGGGATCGTCTGGATCGCCGCATAGGCCGGTTCGTTCCGCAGCCGGCGCGCGATCTCCTCATCAAGGGAACGCACCTCACCCTCGGCATGGGCGATGAGGTCACGCAGCGACCTCACTCGCCAGGCGTACGCGTCGGCCAACTGGAGCCCTTCGAGCAGCTTGGTGCCGGCGACGCCGAAGAGATCCGACATCGGGACCCGCACGCCCTCCTTGGCGAGCACTGCGTGCACCTGAGCCTTGAGCGCCGAGCGCAGCCCCACCAGCTTGTGGCGATAGCGCACCAGCTCGCGGAGCTCGCGGGTCGCCGGTGGCGCGATCCACGCTTCGGGCAGGCGGCCCATGCGCAACAGATCCGCGAGATCAGCCGCGTCGCGCTCGTCGTTCTTGACCCGCCGATACGCGAAGCCCTTCACCCCCAGCGGATGCGCGAGGTGCACCTCCGCGCCGACGTCGGCCAAGACGTCCGCGGCCCAGTACCAGCCATAGGTCGCCTCGAGCACTACCCGCGGGTTCGCGCCGCACGCGCTGATCGCCGACGCGAGCTCGAACGGGTCGTTGTCGATACGGACCGTGTCGAGCACCTCGCCAGACTCGTCGTGACGAACGATCACGCTGCGGCGACGATGCAGATCAACTCCGACATACTCTCGGTCCACAGGGGCCTCCCTTCCTCAAGCTGAGGAGTTGCTTTGGTGAAGCCCCGAGTCTGAACCGACTCGGACCTCACGGGGAGCGGAGGCCCCGCTCCTTCATCACATCAAATTGTTCCTCGAGGCAGGTCTGTCACCATGGGCCAACCGAACTGCGAGAAGCCTGGGCAACATTCTCGGCGATTCGAACTTCAGACGCGGGTTTCTCGCTCGAGGTACTCCGTGATTGCGCGATCACTGACTCGCACGATCCCGTCGTGGTCAGGTCGACCGTCGAGGTCCCCTGCGAAGATCAACCGGTCAGCTTCTTGGCGACGAGCTTCCCCAACTCGATCTGCTCGGTCCGCAGCGTTGCCTGGTCCTTGTCGATGTTGATGTTGGCGAGCGAGAACGACGCGCGCGGTGCGAGCACCCAGATCGCCACCGCATCACCGGTGCTGCTCAACTGGAAGTAGGCGTCGGCGCCGACGTCTGGGACGTCCTCGCTGGAACCTCCGCCAACCGGAGTCTCCCGCGCAAACGCGAACTGGCCTTCCCGATCGGTGATGTACACGCTCAGTGACACCTCATCGCCGACGTCGTTGGACCAGGTGCAGAAGACACTGTTCTGGCCCGGACCCGCGACGCTGTTGCTGTCGCCGCCCTGGAAGGTGAGCTCGACCGGCGCGCCCATGATCGCCTCGATCTTCGTCGGCTTCAGCAGCTTCTTGCACGACAACTTCTTCTTCGCGGCGACCGAAG
>JBQTKH010000045.1:0-11639 GCA_052386335.1 Microthrixaceae bacterium | reverse complement strand
GACCCCCGGCGGCGAGCTCGTAGAACTCGCCGACGGTGATGATGTCCTGGACCTGAGCGATGAGGTCGTTCTTCTCGAGCCCGAACAGGTCGACCGACGCCATGCAGGCGTACATCCCAGCTCCGGTGTCCGCGATCATCTCGACGAACTCGGGGATGGAGGGGATGTCGAGCTGCTCCATCTTGTGGTTCATGTAGTGGGTCATCACGGTCGAGACACCAGGCAGACCCCCAGCCATCGTCGGCAGGTGCAGGCCCGGGTTGCCCACGGTGGCCAGCTTGATGTGATCGTGACGCGCCTTGTGGATCGCATCGAGACCGAAGAACGTGAAGAAGAGGTTGGCCTCGATGCCCTCGGCACGAGCACCGTTGGCCATGATCAGCCCCGGGTAGATCCCCTCCAGGGAGCCCTTCGAGATGATGATCGAGACCTTGGTGATCGGGTCGGACGGGGTGACGCTGTCGCCCATGGTGAGCCGCCTTTCAGATGCAGCCGCGTGGCTTGGGGATGCCGGCGATCTTGGCTGCGATCTTGGCCGGACCCTTGGGGAAGAGCTCGTAGAGCTCCTTGACCGAGACGCCGGAGGTCTTCCCGAGCAACCGGACCGTCGGGCCGGTGCCCTTCTCCGCGTACTCGCTGCGCATGAACTTGAGGACGAGCCAGTGGGCGTCCGTGAGCTCGTCGATGCCCTCGGCGGCAGCGAGCTCGGGGGCCATGGCCTCGGTCCACTGGTCGGGGTCGGTGAAGAAGCCTTCGTCGTTGCGGTCAACGGTGACGCCGGCGACGGTGGTGGTCGGCATGGGTCAGTCCTCCTGGGGGACGGGGTTGTTCTTGCCTGCGGTGGGCATGTTCGAGCCGAGGCCGGGGAGGTCTCGGCCGGGGAGAAGGCTGTGCCAGTAGACGGACTGGAACAGGAGCTTGCCGAGGTGGTTGAGCCGTGACTCCTTGAGCAGCGGCAGACCGACCTTGGCGGGGTAGTGCCCCGGAAGGGGCTCGGTGTCGTAGTTGAAGTCGATGAGCAGGGCCTTGTGGAACCCGGTCTCGATGAAGCAGTTGGCGTGGCCGTCGAAGCCAGCCTCGAGCGGTTCGCCGGCGAGGAACCGCTGGACGTTCCCCACCAACGTCTCGCCCTCGAAGTGCGTGACGGAGCCGGCCTTGGAGGCGGGCACGTTGGCGGCGTCGCCGATGACGAAGATGTTCGGAGCGGCCTTGGCCTGGAGGGTGTGCTCGTCGGTGGGAACGAAGTCGAGCTCGTCACCCAGGCCGGGTGAGCGGCCGACGTAGGTGGCGCCGCCGTGGAGCGGGATGATCACCGCGAGGTCGAAGGCGACCTCACGTCCGTCGTAGCCCACCAGCCGACCGTTCGAGCCGTCGACCTCGCCCGTGTTGAACTCGGTGGCCAGCTCGATGCCGCGCTCCGCGAGCATCCCACCGAGCTGGCGGGCGGCAAGCGGCTTGGTGAAGGCCGCGTCGAGGGGGGTGGCATAGGTGATCTCCACCTGGTCGCGGATGCCGCGCTCGGTGAAGTACCAGTCCGCCAGGAAGCAGAACTCCAGCGGGGCGACCGGGCACTTGATCGGCATGTCGACGACGTTCACCACAAGCCGGCCGCGGTCGAAGGTCGCGAGCGCGGCGCCGAGGGCGGCGGCCCCTTCGGGCGTGTAGAAGGTGAACACCTTCTCCATCCACCCGGGTCCCGTGAGGCCTTCGGTCTCCTCGGGGACGAGTCGGGCTCCGGTCGCGACCACGAGGACGTCGTAGGTGAGGGTGACGCCGCTCGTGACGTGGACCTCGTGCGCGTTGATGTCGACCCAGTCGATGCCGGACTCGACGAAGCCGATCCCGGCATGCAGCTGGCGCTCACGGGGTCGGACGATGTCCTCGGGGTGCGTGAGGCCGAACGGCACGAACAGGAGACCCGGCTGGTACACGTGACGGTCGTCCTGGTCCACCACGGTGATCTCGGCGTCCTCCAGGCTGTAGTGGTGTCGAAGACGGTTCGCGGTGAGGGTGCCACCGGTTCCGCCGCCAAGGATCACGATCCGTGCGGTCATGGCCCCACCCTGCGCTGGGATGCGACCGGGGAGATAGGTCCGAAGGTCCCATGCGCCCCAGTCGGACGGCACTACTGCCGGGAGGTCGAGCGCCTCATGCTGGTCGGCAGAAGCCCACCTCAGAGGAGAAGCCGATGCGCGCAGTCGTCTACCACGGTCCCGGCCAGAAGGCCTGGGAGGAAGTACCCATGCCCGTCGTCATCGACGACACCGACGCCATCGTCCGCGTCGACGCCGTCACGATCTGCGGCACCGACCTCCACATCCTCAAGGGGGATGTCCCTGCCGTGACCGACGGCCGCATCCTCGGCCACGAAGCCGTCGGCACCGTCGAGTCCGTCGGCGCCGGCGTGAAGAACGTGAAGGTGGGCGATCGTGTCCTCGTCTCGTGCGTGACCGCCTGTGGTGCCTGCCGCTACTGCCGCGAGGGCAGCTACGGGCAGTGCCTCGGCGGGGGCGGCTGGATCCTCGGTCACAAGATCGACGGCACCCAGGCCGAGTACGTGCGGGTCCCGTTCGCGGACACGTCGACCTATGCGATCCCCGCCGGTGTCACCGACGAGCAGATCCTCATGCTGGCCGACATCCTCCCCACCGGCTATGAGGTCGGCGTCCTCAACGGCCACGTCCGTCCCGGCGACGTCGTCGCCGTCGTCGGCGCCGGGCCGATCGGGCTCTCCGCCATGATGGGCGCCCGACTCTTCAGCCCCGCCCATGTCATCGCCATCGATCTGGCCGACAGCCGCCTCGAGGCTGCCAAGCAGTTCGGCGCCGACATCACGGTGAACAACGGGCGCGAGGACGCGCTGGCCATCGTCAACGAGCTCACCGGCGGACTCGGCGCTGATGTCGCCATCGAGGCAGTCGGCGTGCCCGACACCTTCGAGCTCGCCACCCGGCTCGCCCGCCCCGGCGGCCACATCGCCAACATCGGCGTCCACGGCAAGCCGGTCACGCTGCACCTCGAGGATCTCTGGATCCGCAACGTCACGATCACCACCGGGTTGGTCGACACCTACTCGACGCCCACGCTCCTCAAGCTCGCCCAGGGCCACCAGGTCGACGCCGACCGCTTCGTGACGCATCACTTCACCCTGGATCAGTTCGACGAGGCCTATGACGTCTTTTCCCGGGCGGCCGACACCGGCGCCTTGAAGGTGGTCCTCACCCGGGCATGATCGCCCACCTCGCCGGGCGCGGCGCGTGACCACCGGAATGCAGGAGGATGGTCACGTGAGCAACGCATCCCGCGCACTCCCCACGGCCTTGGTCGGTGACGGCGAGCCGGTCCCGTGCGTCGATGGTGTTGCCCGGCCCTACCTCAACCTCGACGCCGCCGCCTCGACCAGCGCGCTGCCCGCCGTCGCGGCTCGCGCCCTTGCCTTCCTTCCCGCGTATGCCAGCGTGCATCGCGGCGCGGGGTACCGGTCGCGCCAGGCGACTGCCGCGTATGAGCAGGCGAGGGACGCGGCGTTGGGCTTCGCGGGTCGCGCCGAAGGCGACCGCGACGTGGCCATCTTCTGCCGCAACACCACCGAGGCGATCAACCACCTCGCCTACCGACTGCGGCTCGAGCCGGACGATGTCGTTGTCACGACCGTGATCGAGCACCACGCCAACCTCCTGCCGTGGGCGCGGCTGTGCGCCCGGCGGTTCGTCGAGTGCGGCACCGACGGGACCTTCACGACCGCTGAGGTGACGGCAGCCCTCGATGAGCTGCCTCGTCCCAAGCTGCTCGCGATCTCGGGAGCGTCGAACGTCACCGGGTGGAGACCGCCACTGGACGAGATCATCGAGGCCGCCCACGAGCGGGGCGTGCCAGTGCTCGTCGACGCCGCCCAGCTCGCCCCGCACGCCCCCCTGCCCCGAACCGCTGACTTCCTCGCGTGGAGCGGGCACAAGATGTACGCCCCGTTCGGGACCGGGGTGCTCGTCGGACCCCGCGCCACCTTCACCGACGGCGACCCGTTCCTCGCCGGTGGCGGCGCCGTGGACCTCGTGGACCTCGACGAGGTCGTATGGACCGAGCCGCCCGATCGGGAGGAGGCTGGATCACCGAACGTCCTCGGCGCCGTCGCCCTCGACGCCGCGATCGGCGAGCTGCTCGCCATCGGATGGCCCGCCATCGCCGCCCACGACGACGCGATCCGAACGGCCCTCCACGCCGGCCTCGGCGCGATCCCCGGCCTGCGACTGCTGGGCCCCGCGGCGACGGCCGACACGTTGGCGTTGGCGACCTTCGTCGTCGAAGGGGTGCCGCACGCCCTCGTGGCCGCGCGGCTCAGCGCGGAGTTCGGGATCGGCGTTCGCCACGGCTGCTTCTGCGCCCACCCCTACCTGCTGCGCCTGCTCGGCCTCTCCTCCGCTGAGGTCGCCTCGTATCGCGAGGCCGTGCTGGCTGGCGACCGACGCACGATCCCTGGCGCGGTCCGGGCCAGCGCCGGTCTGTCCACCTCGCTGGCCGACGTCGACCGGCTCATCGCCGCGGTCACGACGATCGCCTCGGAGGCCGAGCCGCCGGTCCGGTACGCGCAGGACCCCGGAACCGGCGACTACTGGCCGGACACAGACCAACCCGGCTGGACGGCCCAGGACCGAGCCCAAGGCGCGCCCTGCGCCCGCGGCTAGGTGATCACGCTGTCTCCGGCGTGCCCCGGGGGCATCGCCAACCGCTTGCCAACCGAACAGCGCCGAGGTAAATCTACAACTAGATGGTTGTAGATCAGCTCAGCCCGCCGGAGACCGACCGGATCTTCCACGCTCTGGCCGATGCCACCCGCCGAGACATCCTCCGGACGGTGCTCGTCCAGGCGCACTCGGTCTCCGCGCTCGCCCGGCAGTACCCGATGAGCTTCGCCGCAGTGCAGAAGCACGTGGTGGTCCTCGAGGAGGCCGGGCTGGTGTCGAAGCAGCGGCGGGGCCGCGAGTCGCTCGTGCAGTGCGACATCGACCGGGTGCGTGACGCCCGGAGCGCACTCGACGCGTTGGAGCAGCTGTGGCGCGACCGCGTCGCGCGCATGGACCAGATCCTCGCCGAGGATCCCTGAACCAGGAGAGGCCGAATGCCCATCACACGTGTCGACAAGGACCTCGAGGCCCACACGATGACCGTCGTCGCCGAGTACGACGCTCCCGTCGAACGGGTGTGGCAGCTCTACGCCGATCCTCGCCAGCTCGAGCAGTTCTGGGGCCCGCCAACCTGGCCTGCCACCGTCGTCGACCACGACCTCCGCGCCGGCGGCCGGGTCACCTACCTCATGACGGGGCCCGACGGCGAGAAGTCAGCCGGGTACTGGGATGTGCTCGAGGTCGACGCACCCCGGCGGTTCGTGGTCGACGACGGCTTCGCCGACGACACCGGTCAGCCGAACTCGGCTCTCCCGATCACCCGCATGGAGCTCGAGCTGGTCGAGCGCGCTGACGGTGGTACCACGATGACCGTGATCTCGACCTTCGCCTCGGCCGACGCGATGACGCAGCTCATCGAGATGGGCATGGAGGCGGGCATGCGCGAGGCCATGGGCCAGATCGACGGCATCCTCGCTCACGCTGGCTGAGCGACCCACCCCGGAGTCGAGCTCGACCCCGCCGTCGCGGGCCGACGGCGGGCGCAGGGTCGTTGGTCCCGCAGCGAGGGGCCCAAGGGACCTGCCAACCGGCCCGGAGTGCGCAGAGCATGGACCTTGAGATCGATGCAAGGAGGCACACCATGGTGCGCAAGTCGTTGTGGGCAGTGATCGTGGTGGGGCTGATGCTGGTGATCGCCCCCCTCGCCCTCGGGCTCCCGTCGAAGGCGAGCTCCGGTCAGAAGATGATGGACGGCTTTCGTCCGCTGATGCAGCCAGAAACCGTGGACAAGACGGCGTCGTACTACACCGACGTCTTCGTCCCCCTGGGCAAGGTCGTGCCCGCGATGACGCAAGACAACATCGTGAAGTTCAACACCTACGTGCAGGGCTTCAGCGCCATGGGTGTCGACGCCCAGAACCTCGTCCCCGCGCTCGCGCAGGCCCTGAACATGACCCCTGCTCAGGTGCATGCGTTCATGGCGGCACAGTTCCCGGCGATGAGCCAGCTGCTGCAGAACCTGCCCACGATGCAGAAGGACTTCACTGACCTCGTCGGGCTGATGGAGCAGAACGTGGCCATCTTCGAGCAGGTCCCCGGTGGTCTCACCCACTACCGGCCGCTGGTCGAGACGATGCAGGCCAACGTCGACAGCTACCGCGAGGCCGACGAGCTGCCGAACATGAACCTGTTCACCTGGTTCTTCGTCATCCCCGGTGTCGTCCTCGTCGGACTGGGTGGAGCTGGCCTGTTCGCTGGCCGCAAGGGCACCGGGCAGATCGAACCGGCTCCTTCGACGTCGGCAACGCCGACAGGCAAGGACGACCACCGGGTCCTGGTGTCGTCGACTCGTTAGCTTGCGTCTTCATGTGGGATCGACGATCAGGGCGAGATCGTCGATCCCGGTGCAGCCCTTCGGATTCCGTGACCGGTCATGACGTGGCAGCCGGTGTGAAGAGCTCGATCAGGTTTCCCGAGGGGTCGACGGCGAGCACTTGCGCGCCGCCCGGTCCGGTCACGACCTCGTTGCGGAACCGCACCCCTTCGTCAGTGAGGCGGGCGACCTCGCCTTCAACGTCGTCGACGATGAGGTGGACGCGATTCCAACCTCCTGGCCCTGGTCGTTCTCCGTCGGTCATCACCCTTCCGGCCGAGCTCTGAGGGCCGGACAGCAGGATCCGCAGGTTCCCGCGGGTGACGTCCGCGAATGCCGCACTCGAGATGCCGACGGTGAAGCCGAAGTGGCGGGTGTAGAAGTCGACGGACGCGGCAACGTCGTCGACTAGGTAGCGCACGTTCACGGTCTCGGAATCAACCATGACTGGTCCTTTCCACTTGCGGGGTTCGGAGGTCAGCGAGCAACAGCGCCACGCGAGTCTCGATCTCGTCGGCGACGTCCTGGAACGCCGGGAGCATCAGCGCTTCGTCGGTCACTGGCGTCTCCAGAGGGGCGGGTCGACGTCGATGCGGGTCAGCTCGGAGTCGACGTTGCCGAACCGGTCCGAGCCTGCCGTCCAGTCGCGGTGGGCGGTGATGATCTCGTCACGGGTGCGGGCGACGAAGTTCCACCACATGAGCACTTGCTCGTCGAAGGGGATGCCCCCGACGAGGAGGGCGCGGGTTGGTGCCTCGGCGGCGAGGGTGATCTCGTCGCGGCCAGCGCCGAGGTAGGCGAGGTGACCAGGCGCGAGGACGGCACCGTCAACGGTGCAGGCGCCGGCGAACACCACGAGCGCGTGCTCATAGTCCGGACGGAGCGGAAGCGTCGCCCGACCCGGCCGGAGGTCGAGGTCGACGCCTGCGTGGTCGGTGTCGCGTCGAGCCGGGGAGACGACACCGGCGACCTCGCCGACCAGGACGGTGGCGACGGCTCCACCGAGCTCGACCTGCGGCAGCTCGGCGTGGTGCTCGAAACCGGGTGCGTCGTCTCGGGTGTGCGAGGGCTGGGCGACCCAGAGCTGGACACCGTGCAGCTCGCCACGCCATCGGCCGGTGCCCTCCTCGGAGTGGGACACGCCGTGGCCGGCCGTCATGAGGTTGAGCTGACCGGGCACGATGACCTGCTCGGTGCCGAGCGAGTCTCGGTGCAGGGCCTCGCCGGCGAGCAGCCACGTGACCGTCTGCAGGCCGATGTGCGGGTGCGGGGCGACACCGAGTCCCCGTTCGTCGACCGTGGCAGGGCCCATGTGGTCGACGAAGCACCAGGCCCCGACCGTGCGGCGGGTGCGGCGGGGGAGGGCCCGTCGCACCCTGAAGGCACCGACCTGGCTGGAGCGGCTCTCGGTGACCTCGAGCACGGCCCCTTCGACAGCGGCTGACTCGGCCTCGATGGCGGCGTCGGCTGCGGTGACTGGGCCACTCATGACGGGCTGCCAATCGGGAGAAGAAGAGAGATGGCGGCGAGGTAGCCGCTGCCCTCCGGCGCGACGTCGAGGATCGCTGGACCGCCGCCGGCCGGATAGATCTCGTCGGTGCCGTTCGTGGTGTCACGGCCGGGTCGGTCCGCGTACGGCATGAGGGACAGCACATGGTCGCTGAGGTCGTCGGGGAAGTAGAGCTGGCTCGTCAACGTGGTGGCGCCGACATGGGCCATGACGTGGATGTGCACGGTGCGACCCGGATACCAGCCCGGATAGATGGTGCGGAACTCGACCATCCCGGCCTCGTCCAAGTGCTGGCGGCCGCGCAGGAAGGTCTGATCGGCCAGGTACTCGCCGCGTGGCGCGTTCGCAGCGGTCACGGCAGCCGAGTCGTCCGGCGGAGCGAACCCGGAGTAGCGCCCGAGGGCGTCGCACTGCCAGATCTCCAACATGGCATTGCCCATCGGCGTGCCGTCGTCGCCAGCGAGACGGACACCGAGCTGCAACGGGACGCCCTCACGGTCCTCGACGATGTCACGTCGCAGGGGTGGCGCATCGCGGTGGTAGGGGCCCTCGTCCTGCTCGGCCCACGACCGGCTCGTCGTACAGGTGGACAACATCGACGCCAGCGAAGGGGTCACCGCCTCGGTGTGGGTCATCTCTTGTTGATCTCCCGGAACGCTTCGAGGGCGCGTGGTGCGTGCACCGCGCCCGTCCGGAACTGGTAACGGCCGCGGCCTACTCCCTGTAGCGAGCAGTCTCGTCGCTAGCGCAGGACGTTGCTGGCACGTTGGAACGCCCGGGTCGTCATCCGTGTCTGAGGCGCGTGAAGCGCGCGTCTAGGCCGTCCGCCGGCTCGGCAACGATCGGCGTCGCTGCGGCGGAGGGAGTGTCGCGGCGCGCCACCGCACATCGAGGGCCAACGCGGCGAGCCGCGCATTGTGCTGGTCATCCGTTCGGGGGGGCGCTGGAGATGGCGTCGACGAGGTCGCCGATCTTGGCGTCGGGCATGGCGCGGGCGATGTCGGCTTGGCTGACCATCCCGACCAGCGCGGTGCCGTCGATGACAGGGAGCCGGCGCACGGCGTGGTCCTTCATGGTTCGGATTGCCTCTTCGGCGCTGTCGTCGGCACCGATGGTCACGACCTCGGCGCCGTCGAGGAGGTCCCCGAGGCGCACCAGGTCGGCGGGTCGGCCTTCGGCGACGACCTTGACGGCCAGGTCGCGGTCGGTGATGACACCGCACAGGCGGCCATCTACGTCGCAGACGGGGACGACGCCGATGCCTTCATCGGCCATGGTGCGAGCGGCTTCGGCGGCGGTGGTGTCGTCGGGGCAGTAGATCGCGTCGGGGGTCATGATGTCGCGCGCGCTGGGCATGATGTTCTCCTTGGAATGGTTGGTGTCAGGACTTCTTGGCGGTGGCCTTACCGCCCTTGCGACCGGCTGCCTTGTGCTGGGCGGTGGTACCGCCCTGGTTCGACCTGCCGCTGCCGCTGTGGGACTTCTCGCCTCCGTGCTTCGATGCCTCGGGGGAGTTGGCGATCTTGGCCGCGCGCTCTTTGGACATGCCCTTGTCCTTGAGGGCTTCGTATTGCTTCTCGTTCTTGACGTTGGCGGACTTCGGCGGCATCGGCGTTCTCCTTCTCGTGGGCTAGGGGCTGGTCTCGAGGTCGCGGAGTGCGGGCTGAAGAGCGTCGGTCCAGAACCGGAAGAAGCCCTGCTGGTCGGGGCCGATCTGGTGGAAGTAGAGGTGGTCGTACCCGGCATCGAGGAATCGTCGGACGGAGTCGAGGACGGGCTCGAGGTCTGGTCCGCACGGGATCGATGCGGTCGCGTCCTGCTCGGTGACCAGCTGGGCGGCCTGTTCGAAGTGGGTCCAGGTCGGCAGGTCCTGGGAGAGCTGGCCAGGGATCCCGGCGTTCGGCCACATCTCGTGCACGGTCTGGCGGCCGGTGGCTGCGTCGTGGGCCCAGCAGAGGTTGATCTGTGCGTAGCGCGGTCCTCTTCCTCCCTTGGTCTGGTAGCGATCGACGATGTCCCGGTCCGGGGCGTGGCCCCAGTAGCCATCCCCAACTTCGGCAGCCAAGTCCACCGCCTTGTCACCGAACCCGGACACGATGACGGGCGGCGGATGGGCGGGCGGGTCGAACAGCCTGGCGTTGTCGACCTCGTAGAACTCGCCGTGGTGATCGAGGGTCTCGCCACTCCACAGGGCACGGATCACGTCGATCGCTTCGCTCAGCATGGCCCGGCGCACCTCGGGGCGGGGCCAACGGTGCCCAAGCACGTGTTCGTTGAGGGCCTCGCCCGTGCCCACCCCGAAGGTGAACCGGCCGGGAAGCAGCCGTGACGTCGTCGCGGTGGCCTGGGCGAGGATGGCAGGGTGGATCCGTGTGGTCGGGCACGTGACCCCCACTGCGACGCCGATGTTCTCGGTGGTGGCAGCAATCGCTCCGAGGACGGTCCAGACGAACGGGCTGTGGCCCTGGGCGCCTACCCAGGGGTGGAAGTGATCCGAGATGGAGACGAAGTCGAACCCGACCTCCTCGGCTCGGCCGCCATGGGTCACCAACTCGTCTGGCGGGTGCTCCTCGCTCGAGAGCGTGTAGCCAAATGCGGACACCACGAGGAGATTCCCGTTCCCTCGTCCTCGAAACCTCATGCCGCCGTGCTTGCACGAGGGCGGCGTCAGCGTGCGAGCGGAGTGAGCCCGATCGGCGTCGAGCATGGCCGAACGTCACGCCCGGCGGTGAACCCGTGAAGCGCAGGATCCGTCCCAGTGTTTCGGCCCTTCGGGTGCAGGACCGAACGGGGCGGGGTCGAACGCGCTGGACCAGGGCCGGAGGTCCCTCACATCGTTCTAGGCGTGGGGTGGGCGGTCATGGCGCTCCTGTGGTGGGCCGGAGTGCGCGTGACCAGTTCTGCCCCGCAGCCGCCCCGCGCAAGCGCATGAGCAGGTGAGCTCCAGTCCGCGGCGATCTCCGACGGAGCGTCGTGCGAAACGCGAGCGGTTCAAGACGGTCCAGAGAGAGGCCGACCACCCGCGCCGCCGGACCGGCCGCAGGTATCGGATTCCGCCTAGGGGGGCACCCTGAAGGGCATGTCCCAGCCCGTCGAAGCCACTCCCCGTCGCGACGCCGACGACGACGACGAGGGCCAGTCGGACCCCGGCGGCGACAGCGACGTTCGCCCCGACCCCGCCCGCACCCCCGACGATGACACGCCGGAGGCACAATCGCAGCGGGCCCCCGCCGCCCTCGAGCCGGGGGCTCGCTCGCATCCCTTGCCACCACGTGGACTGCCCCGGGGACCCTTCAGCATGACGCGGTCTCAGTTGAGTCCCAGGTAGGTGGTGAAGCGGGCGAAGGTCCCCCGGACACGATGACCACCGCATCGGCACCGGCACCGTCGTGGCTGGCGAGTCGCTCGACATCTTCCTGGACATGTGACCAACCCGTGTTGGTGGTGGTGGGCGAGGGGTGTGATGTCGCGAGACATCATGTCCTCGATGTCTCGCAACATCACATGGTGGTGGGCGAGGGGGGACTTGAACCCCCACGTCCTTTCGGACACTGGCACCTGAAGCCAGCGCGTCTGCCTATTCCGCCACTCGCCCGAGTGGAGACAGGGATGGTAGCGCCGGGGCTGCGTCGAG
>JBQTKH010000044.1:0-34465 GCA_052386335.1 Microthrixaceae bacterium | reverse complement strand
CTGCGCGTCCGGGCGGTGGTGCCGCCGGCGCATCAGACGCGCGTCGACGACGTCGGCCGGATCGTGTACGAGACCTTCGGCAGCTACTTCGCCGGTTCGCTGCTCGTTGCTGTGCTCAACGGCCTGGTCGTGCTCACGTTGGGGCTGATCCTCGGGGTTCCGTTGGCACCCATCGCGGGCCTGTGGGCGATCCTGACGAACTTCATCCCGCAGATTGGTGGGTTCCTCGGCGGTTCGTTCTTCGTGTTGCTGGCGCTCACTCAGAGCCCCGTGATCGCCCTCATCGCGGCAGTGCTCTTCGTGGGGTACCAGCAGCTCGAGAACAACGTCATCGGCCCGGCGATCGTCGGCAGCGCCGTGAACCTCACCCCGCCCGCCACGATGTTGGCCGCCCTCGTGGGTGGCGCGGCCGCCGGGGTGCCCGGCGCGCTCGTGGCCACGCCGCTGATCGGGGCGGCGAAGGCGCTGTACCTGCACCGTCGGGGGGAGCTTCCTCCCCCGCGGGAGCCCGCGCTGCGTCGGCAGCTGCGGCGTCGGCTCCACCGCGTCAAGGACGAGGTCGTCAGCCGCGTGCGCGACTGAGCCAGAAGCCGCGCTGAGGAACGCAACCTGCGCGTGAACCACGGCGGGCAGGCCAAGGCGTGCCGACCGGATCGGCTGTGGATCACGCCGGAGCGGGTGGCGCTGCGACCGACGTGCTCAGGGCCGGGAGCTCGATGCGCACGGTCGTTCCCGCACCCGGGTCGCTCGTCAACGAGACCTTGCCGCCGTGGGCTCGCACCGTGGCCTCGACGATGGCGAGCCCAAGGCCGGAACCGCCGTTGTGGCGGCTGCGTGACGCGTCGGCACGGTAGAAGCGCTCGAAGGCACGCGCCGCGTCATCGGCGGCCATGCCCGGCCCGTCGTCGGCTACCTCCAGCAGCACCTCGCCGCCACCGGAGGACACTCGCACCCGCACCGCAGCGTCGGGAGCATGTGTCAACGCGTTGCCGACCAGGTTGGCCACCACCTGACGCAGGCCGTCCTCGTCGCCGAGCACGGTCGCCGGCGTGGGCGCGTCGAGGGCGAGCTGGCGCCCCGGCGCGGCGGCGCGCGCGTCACGGATCGCATCGGCGGCCAGGGCAGCCACGTCGACCGGCGCCGTGAAGGGCTGTCGGCCCTCGTCGAGGCGAGCGAGTCGCAGCAGGTCCTCGACGAGGCTTCCCATGCGCACTGCTTCCTGCTCGGTTCGACGCATCGCCGCCGACAGCTCGTGCTCGTCGTCGAGCGCGCCCGTGCGGTACATCTCCGCGTAGCCACGGATCGTCGTCACCGGCGTGCGCAGCTCGTGGGACGCATCGGCGACGAACCGGCGAAGCCGGTCCTCGGACGCGGCTCGCTGGTCGAAGGCCTCCTCGATGCGTCCGAGCATGGCGTTGAGCGCCAAGCCCAGTGTCCCGGCCTCGGTGCCGTCGTCGCGCGCGGGGACCCGCTGGGAGAGGTCGCCCCCGGCGATGGCCTCGGCCGTCGCGGTCATCTCGCGGATCGGACGGACACCGAGACGGATCACCCACCACGTCACGAGGCCGAGCACGGCCAGCACAGACAGCACCGCGAACAGCTCCACGGTGATGAGCCGTCGGACGGCGCCGTCGACGTCATCGAGCGGCAGGCCCACGATGAGCAAGGCGCCGCGGCGCCCGTCGCCCTGGGACAAGAGCCGGTAGCGCGATCCGCCGGTGGTGCTGGAGACGGTGACGGCTCGACCGGCCGCGAGGTCGGTCAGGTCGTCGCCCTCGACGACGGGCAGGGGCACGCTGCCGCTGCGCAGATCGGGTGCGTGCAGCGTGGTGAGCACCCCGCTGGCTTGGGCGATGCCCACGTAGAGGTTGCTGAGTCGGGGCGTCGGCCCGCCGGGCGCCTCCGGCTGTCGGTCGCCGAGCAGGTCGCGGATCTGGGGCCGGGCGTCGCGGAGCTGGACGTCGACCTGATCCGTCAGGTGGTCGCGCGTCGAGCGGGTGATGACGATGGCGGACATCGCGAGGACCGCAGCGATGACGGCCATCCCGAGCAGCACGCGGGCGCGCAGCGACATCGTGGCTCAGCTCGGGGCGCGCAGGGTGTAGCCCACGCCTCGGATCGTGTGGATCAGCTTCGGCTCGGTGGTGTCGAGCTTGCGACGGAGGTAGCCGATGTAGGTCTCCACCACGTTGCCGTCGCCGCCGAAGTCGTACTGCCACACGTGATCCAGGATCTGCGCCTTGGACACGACGCGCTCACGGTTCATGAGCAGGTAGCGGAGCAGGTTGTACTCCGTGGGCGACAGGGACACGTCCACGCCCGCGCGGGTGACGCGGTGGGCGTCGTCGTCCATCTCCAGATCGCCACACCGGAGCCGCCCGTCGTCACGGTCGATCCCGGCGCGGCGCAGCACCGCGGTGATGCGGGCAACGAGCTCCTCGAGGCTGAAGGGCTTCACGAGGTAGTCATCGCCGCCCATCGTGAGGCCCCGCACCTTGTCCTCGGTGGCATCGCGAGCCGTGAGGAACAGCACCGGGGTGCGGTCGCCGGAGGTGCGCAGGCGCTTGCAGACGTCGAAGCCGTCGAGGTCGGGGAGCATCACATCGAGCACGATGAGATCGGGACGTACGGTCGGCACCGCCTCGATGGCGCTGCGTCCGTCGGCCACCGGGTGC
Source organism: Microthrixaceae bacterium (assembly GCA_052386335.1). GTDB lineage: Bacteria > Actinomycetota > Acidimicrobiia > Acidimicrobiales > VFJN01 > VFJN01. The sequence continues at coordinate 31,790 of JBQTKH010000044.1, read as the reverse complement.
ACCTCGAAGCCGGAGTGCCGCAGCGCCGCCTCGAGCATCGATCGCAGGTTGTCCTCGTCGTCGACGAGGAGGAGGCGTGCCGCGGCCATGCAGCGAGCATGGCACCGTGCGCTGTGGGTTCGCTGGGCGCCGCCGTTGAGGACCTGGGCCGGTGGCACTGGTGGGGCCACTTTTACACGGGGTGAGGCGGCCCGGGCGGGGGGGAGCCCCGAAGGGCTCCCCCACGCGCGCTGCGCAGTGCGTCTCCCTACTTGAGCGGCCGTTCGGCCACACACACCTTGGCGTTGTCCGGGTTCATCGTGCCGCTGATGCGACCGTCGACCGGCTGACCGGTGACCTTGCCGGCGATGTAGCCGCCAGTGGGGCTGGCACTGCCGTTGGCCTCGATCCAGCCGCTGCTGCCCTGCACGCCGATGTAGCCACCGGTGGAAGGGGTGCCCGGCGTGCGGTAGACGCGCGTTCCGGTGACGGGAGCGACCACGACGGTCTCGCCCTTGCCCGACGGGGGCGTCTGGCCGCCCGCGCCCGTGGTGTTGCAGGGAGCGGCGGTGGCTGAGCCCGACACGAGCAGGGTGGCGGCGACGCCGGCGGCTGCCGCGCCCGCGAGGATGCGCTTGATCAAGGGTGATTCCTCCGAAGGATCGAGTGGGGGCGGGCCAGCATCCTCCGGAGATCCCAGCGGTGCGTCTGGACCCGAATGGGTGACTACGCCGCTCGATGGTCCGATTCCTGCCCGTTCGTGCAGATAATCACAAATCGCCTGCAGCCGTCGGAGAACTCGAGGTCACCGCAGGATGTAGTCGTCCGGTTCGGGCGTGCGCGTCTGCTCCCAGTACTCGAGCAGGCTGAAGGGCCAGTTCTGGGCGACGCGGCCCTTCGCGTTGCGGTACCAGCTGTTCACCTCGGCGGCACCCCACACCATGTTGCGGTTGGCGGTGTCGATGCGCTCGTTGTAGGCGTCGTGCACGTCCGGCTTCGGGGCCATCGAGCGATGGCCGTTCTCCAGGAGCATGCGGACCGCCTCGACGAGGTAGTGCACCTCGCACTCGGAGAAGTAGATGATGCTGCCGTTGATCACGATGTTCGTGTTCGGCCCGTAGAGCATGAACAGGTTGGGGAACTCGGGCACGGTGAGCCCGAGGTAGGCGCGGGCATCGCCGGCCCATCGCTCGTGCAGCTCCGCGCCACCGGCGCCGACCACCTGCATGGGCGTGAGGAACTCCGATGCCGTGAAGCCGGTGCCGTAGATGATCACGTCGACCTGATGGTCGACGCCGTCGGCGGTGCGCACACCCTTTTCGGTGATCGCGGCGATGCCCTCGGTGTGCACCGACACGTGGGGCTGCTGCAGCGCCTGGGCCCAGCTGCCGTTGTCCCGCACGATGCGCTTCGCCAGAGGCGGGTAGGGAGGGATCATCTTCTCCCGAAGGTCCGGGTCGGTGAACTCGGTCTCGAGGTGGGCGGTGAGCAGCTGGCGCACCATCTCGTTGAGCATGCTCATCGAGCGGTGCTGATCCGGCCACTCCGGATCGACCACCGCGGCGGGCAGCAGCCCCTCGTGCATCCGCCAGAACTGCACGAGCCGATCCCAGCGTGCGTAGTCCGGGATCCACTCCATGAGCCACCGGAGCGCGGCTGGGAGGTCGTCGTGGTAGTTCGGCGTGGGCGCCAGCCATGGTGGTGTGCGTTGGAACACGAGCAGCTCGTCGACCACTGGGGTGATCTCGGGGATGAGCTGGGTCGAGCTGGCGCCGGTGCCGATCACCGCCACGCGCTTGCCCGTGAGGTCGACGGTGTGATCCCAGCGGGCCGAGTGGAACCACGGCCCGGCGAACAGCTCGATGCCAGGGATGTCCGGCATCTTCGGGCGGTTGAGCTGGCCCACCGCAGACACGACCATCTCGTAGTCGGAGGTCGCCAGCGTGCCGTCAGCCGAGCGGGAGGTGACCTGCCAGGTCTGCGCATCGTCGTCGAACCGGGCCTCGACCACCTCGGTGTCGAAGTGGATCAGTGGCTGCAGGTCCAGCTCCTTGGCGCAGCGCCGGAAGTAGTCGAGGAGCGCGGGCTGCGTCGAGAAGAACTGCGGCCACTCGCTGGTCTGCATGAACGAGTAGCTGTAGAAGTGGTTCGGGACGTCGACGCGACAGCCGGGGTACGTGTTCTCGTACCAGGTGCCCCCGACGTCGCTGTCCTTCTCGAGGATGGTCACGTCCACGCCCGCCTGGCGGAGGCGATGTGCGGCGAGCAGTCCCGACATCCCGGCCCCGATCACGGCCACCCGCCACGGCTGATCGGGGGCGAGGTCGTCCTTGGTCCACGTTGGCGCCCGGTGGTCGACGCCCTCGAGGGCGAGCTCCTCGCGCAGGACGTCGTACCACTCGTCGGTGGCCGGGCCGACGAGGAACTCGATCATGGCGTGCAGGACGTCAGGTGGCGGCGTGGGCAGTGCGGGCGCGCCGGCATCGCGGTGGGCGAGCAGCGCGTCGAGCGCGATCGAGCGGGCGGTGGCCAGCTGCGCGGCGGTGAAGCCGTTGTCGGGTTGCATCATCAGCAACGGGTCGGGTCGGAGCTCGTCGCGCAGCACCGACAGGTCGCCGGTGAGGTGTGCGACGGCGGGGAGGAGGGCGACGACGTCGGCCGCCTCCACCCCCGCGCGCAGCTGGTCGTCGGTCGCGCTGGCTCGGTCCCCCTGGTCCATCCGGTCAGTCGACCCGACCTTGACCGCCTGGTCAACTCTCGTTCTCGGGCGGTTTCTCCGTCTCGGCGACGGAGGAACCGCCCGAGAACGGGTCGGGGTCAGCGCGGTGGCGCTGAGGCGAGGGCAGCGGCGGCCAGGAGGTGGAACAGGGCGTGGCCCTGGAGGCGGCTGTTGCAGGAGCACAGCGGTCCGCCGGTGCGGCTCAGCGAGTGGAGCACCACGGCGCCCATTGCCAACGCGAGCGCGTGGGGCCGCACACGGGGAGGACCCGGATCGGCAGCGAATGCGGCGGCAGCGGTGGCCACCATCGCGACGAGGCCGAGGTCGTGCATCGCCTTGGCCACCCGACCGCCGGGGCCGTGGTAGCCCACGCTCCCGAGGCCCTCGAAGGCCGTTGCCGCGGCCACCCAACGCCAGCCCCTCCCGCGACGGGCCAGCGGCACCGCGGCGGCGACGAACGCGAGGCTCGACAACGTGTTGGCGGGTTGGCCGATGAGCCCGGGGCGGATGCGCTCGCAGTCGCCCACCGCAGCGTGCTCGTGGGCGCCGCGCCGGCCGCTCATCGGCCGTCCTCGACGGCGCGGACTGCGTGCACGACGTCTGCTCGCACGGCTTCGGCCAGCCCGATCGTGCCGATGCGCTCGAGCTGTGCCTGCCATCGCAGCAGCATTCGGGTGAGGGCGAGCGCCCGCTCGACGAGCCAGATCGCAGCCAGCGCGCCGAGCGCGGAGGTGAGCACGACCGCCGTCACCGGCAAGAACCCGTCGGCGGTGATCACGCCGGCGGTGATCCACGCGGTGGGGAAGGCGAGCAGCCCGACGAGCACGCGCACGGTGCCCTTCGTGACGGGGGTGCGCACGAAGAGACTGGCCAGCGCGACGAGCAGCGCCGGCCAGATGTTCACGATCGCGGTGGCGGCCACCACGGAGCCGAGCAGCACCACGAGCACCCCGATGCGAACGGCAGAGCGCAGGAGCCGTGCGGGGTTGGTGGGGGTGATGACGTCGGCGTCGGTCAGGCGCAGCCCGGTGAGGAGGGCGGTGTACCGCCCGATCTGCCGCCGCACCTCAGCCTGCTCGAGGGGTGACGCATCGCTGAGCGTGCGGGCCAGTGCGAAGCGGTCCTCGAGGGATGGGTCAGGGTCGTCCTCATCGCTGAGGGCGACCTGCGCGGCCAGCTCCATCGCGAGCGCGGTCTCCGTGTCCGTGAAGTGCGGGCTGACTCGGCGCAGGCCATCTTCGATGAGGGCGGTGAGGTGGCGCACCTCGTCGGCATCGTCGGCGCCGGCACCCTCGGGCGACACGGCATCGAGGTCGATCGGCTCGCCGACGTGCACGAGGGCCGACGAGCGCAGGGCGACCTTGTCGGGGAAGGTGAGGCCGACCGGCACGATCACGAGGTTCTGAGCGCCAGCGGTGCGAGCGCCGAGCGCGATCCGCGCGGCACCGGTCTTGAGCGGGTCCATGCGAGGGCGGTCGTGGGTGGTCCCCTCCGGGAAGATCGCCACGAGATCGTGGTCGCGCAGGGCCCGGTGGCACTCGGCGAACGCGTCCTCGTTCTGCACGCGGTCGTCAGTCGCCTCGCGGCGGCGCACGAACACCACGCCGGCCGCTCGGAGCACGAGACCCGCCAGGGGCACGCGGCGGAGGTCGTCCTTGGCGATGAAGCGCGGCAATCGGCCCAGCGCGCTCGCGATCACCAGCGAGTCGACGAACCCGTTGAAGTGGTTGGCGACGAGCAGCACGGGGCGACCCTGGGGGAGGCGGTCTCGTCGGGCCACCTCGACGCGCCGGAGGAGCAACGACGTGGCGAACCGGGCGATCCACGAGATCAGCCGTCGCATCGCATCTCCACTTCGCGAGTCTGCCCGCCAGGGGGTCGGTAACCTCGACGGCCCGTCGATTACCGCTCTAGGGTGCCCGCCCATGCCGCGGTCTCTCCTCGCTCCGCCCCTTCCGTCCGCCGTCGACATCGGCTCCGAGCAGTTCCGCCAGAACCGCTCGGACATCCTCGAGCAGCTCGAGGTGATCGACGGGTTGCTCGACGAGGCATCCGCCGGTGGTGGTCCCGCGTCGATGGAGCGGATGCGCTCGCGCGGCAAGCTGCCGATCCGCGAGCGGATCGCCAACGTGCTCGACCCCGACAGCGCCTTCCTGGAGATCAGCGCCCTCGCGGGCTACGGCTCGGACTACACGATCGGCGGCGGCATGGTGGTGGGCGTCGGCGTCATCGCCGGCGTCGAGTGCGTGATCATGGGCAACGACCCGTCCGTGCTGGGCGGCGCCCTCACGCCCTACGCCGGGAAGAAGTGGTCGCGAGCAATCGAGATCGCCCGCGACAACCGGATGCCGTATGTGAGCTTCGTGGAGTCGGCCGGCGCTGACCTGCGCGTGCAGACCGGTGGCGGAGAAGGCGGGGCGCCGAGACGGCGCGTGCAGACCGACCACTTCGCCGAGACCGGTCGACCCTTCTACGACATGATCGAGCTGTCCAAGATGGGCATCCCCACCGTCTGCGTGGTGTTCGGCTCGTCCACTGCCGGCGGCGCCTACCAACCCGGTCTGTCCGACTACACGATCGTGGTGAAGGAGCAGTCGAAGATCTTCCTCGCCGGCCCACCGCTCGTGAAGATGGCCACCGGCGAGGAGAGCGACGACGAGACGCTCGGTGGCGCCCGCCTCCACGCCGAGGTGTCGGGCCTCGGCGACTACTTCGCCGAGGACGAGATGGACGCGCTGCGCATGTGCCGTGAGGTGATCTCACACCTCAACTGGCGCAAGGACGGCCCCGAGCCGTCGCTGGCCCCCGACGCCCCGCTCTACGACAGCGAGGAGCTCCTCGGCCTGGTGAGCCGGGACCTCCGTCAACCGGTCGACGTCCGCGACGTCATCGCGCGAGTGGTCGATGGCTCCCGCTTCGAGGAGTTCAAGAGCCGCTACGGCTCCACGATGCTCTGCGGGTGGGCATCGATCCACGGCTACCCGGTGGGCATCCTCGGCAACAACGGCGTGATCTACCCCGAGGGCGCCGAGAAGGCCGCACAGTTCATCCAGCTCTGCAACCAGGTGGATCTGCCGCTCGTGTTCCTGCAGAACATCACCGGCTACATGGTGGGCAAGGACTACGAGGCGGCGGGGATCATCAAGAAGGGCAGTCAGATGCTCAACGCGGTCACCAACTCCACGGTGCCGCACATGACGGTCGTGATCGGCTCGTCGTATGGCGCCGGCACCTACGGCATGTCCGGACGGGCCTTCGGCAACCGGTTCACCTTCCTGTGGCCCACCGCCAAGATCGCGGTGATGGGCCCGAAGCAGATCGCCGGCGTCATGTCGCAGGTCCGACGCGGTCAGGCTGCTCGCAAGGGGCTGCCCTTCGACGAGGAGGAAGACGCGCAGATCGTGGCCGCGGTGGAGGCGATCCAGGAGAAGGGCTCCCTTGCGCTCGTGGCCAGCGGCGCCATCAGCGACGACGGCATCATCGACCCGCGCGACACGCGGACCGTCCTCGGGCTCTGTCTGTCAGTGGTCCGCAACCGCGCCATCGAAGGCGCCCAGGGCTATGGGGTGTTCAGACTGTGAGCCTCCTCGTCGAAGCAGAGCTTCTCCTCGGAACTGAGGCGGGCCGGCCTGCGGCCGCCGCTGACCGCTCGTCGCTCGGGGGTGGCGGAGCCACCCCTCGCGTGGTGGAGGGCTCCGGCGGAGCCTCTGCCCCCCACACCCCCCGCCGAGGCCAACGATGACTGCCACGATCACGTCGCTTCTTGTTGCCAACCGAGGCGAGATCGCTCGGCGGGTGTTCCGCACGGCTCGGGCCATGGGCATGCGCTGCGTGGCCGTGTACGTCGATGCCGACGCGGCAAGCCCGTTCGTGCGCGATGCCGATGAGGCGGTTCGTCTCGCGGGTGGTTACCTCGATGGCGCCGCGATCATCGAGGCGGCGAAGGCCAGCGGTGCCGACGCCGTCCACCCCGGCTACGGGTTCCTCTCCGAGAACGCCGACTTCGCGCGCGCCGTCGAGGCCGCGGGACTCGTGTGGGTCGGCCCGCAGCCCGAGGTGATCGCCTCGATGGGCGACAAGCTCGCGGCCAAGCGAGTGGCGATCGAAGCGGGCGTGCCCACGCTGCCGTCGTCCGACGATCCCGACGCCGACGCGGCGGTGGGCTACCCGCTGCTCGTCAAGGCGGCGGCGGGCGGCGGCGGCAAGGGCATGCGCGTGGTCGCGTCTGCCGCTGACCTAGCCGAAGCGGTCGCCGGTGCGCGGCGGGAGGCGGCGAGCGGCTTCGGCGACGACCGCGTCTTCCTGGAGCGGTACGTGGCGCGCGCCCGTCACGTCGAGATCCAGGTCCTCGGTGACGCCCACGGCGGGCTCGTCCACCTCGGCGAGCGCGAGTGCTCGATCCAGCGCCGCCACCAGAAGGTGCTCGAGGAGTCGCCATCGCCTGTGGTGACCCCGGAGCTGCGCGCCGCGATGGGCGACGCGGCCCTCACGCTGGCCCGGGCGATCGGCTACCAGTCGGCGGGCACCGTCGAGTTCCTGCTCGACGACGACAGCCGCGAGTTCTTCTTCCTCGAGGTCAACACTCGCCTCCAGGTCGAGCATGCTGTCACCGAGGAGGTCACCGGCATCGACCTCGTGCGCGAGCAGCTGCGCATCGCGATGGGAGAGCCGCTCGGCTACGACCAGACCGCGGTGACCTTCACGGGGCACGCGATCGAAGCCCGGCTGTATGCGGAGGATCCCGCGGCCGGCTTCCTCCCCGCCACGGGCACGCTGGCCGCATTCGCGCCGGCGACCGAACCGCCGGTGCGGTGGGACAGCGGCGTCGTGGCTGGCTCGGTGGTGAGCGTCGACTTCGACCCGATGCTCGCCAAGGTGGTGGCCCACGGGCCCACCCGCGCCGAGGCGGCCGGTCGGCTTGCCCTTGCCCTGGAGCGGCTCCACGTCGGCGGCGTGACCACGAACCGCAACTTCCTCGCCGCCACGCTCCGCCACCCCGCGTACCTCGCCGGCGACACCACCACCGACTTCATCGACCGGGTCGAGCCGGCGCTCACGCTCGCGCTCGCGGACGACGACCTTCGCCGAGCCGCGACGATGGCCGCGCTCTGGCTGCAGGGCGACAACCGTGTGCGAGCGGTCGTGCAGGCGGGGCTCCCCGCCGGGTGGCGCAACGGCCGCCTGCCCGCGCAGCAGGTGGCCCTCCGGCACGGCGACACCACGATCGAAATCGCCTATGACCGACGCCGCGATGGCTCCTTCGTCATCGGTGAGTCGGGCGTGGCCCGCGTCCACGCGTGGAGCTCGTCGAGCATCGACGCCGAGGTGGACGGTCGGCGTGCCCGTACGGCCATCACGCGCGCCGGTCCCCACCTCCACGTGCAGACGGCCCGTGGCACGATCACGCTCGACCTCGTGCCTCGCTTCGTGGTGCCTGGCTCGGAGCTGCCCCACGGCGGCCTCATGGCCCCGATGCCCGGGGTGGTGCTCGAGGTGCGCTGCTCGCCGGGCGATCACGTCGAGGCACGACAGACGCTCGTCGTCCTCGAGGCCATGAAGATGGAGCACCACGTGAAGGCGCCCGCGGACGGCGTCGTGAGCGACGTGCGCGTCATCGTTGGCCAGCACGTCGAGAACGGAACGCTGCTCGTGGAGTTCGAGGAGCACGGCGACGAGGCGGCCGAGGACTGATGGCGGCGCCCCTTCGCATTGCCAACTGCTCGGGCTTCTACGGCGATCGAGTGTCGGCCGCGCTCGAGATGGTGGAGGGCGGCCCGATCGACGTGCTCACCGGCGACTGGCTGGCCGAGCTCACGATGCTGATCCTCGCCCGCACGCAAGCCAAGCGACCCGGCGGCGGCTACGCCCGCACGTTCGTCACGCAGATGGAGCAGGTCATGGGCACCTGTCTCGACCGCGGCATCAAGGTGGTGTCGAACGCCGGCGGCCTCGACCCGGACGGCTGCGCGGAAGCGATCGCCGAGGTGGCCGACAAGCTCGGGCTCTCGCCCACGATCGCCTACGTCACCGGTGACAACCTCCTGCCGCGCCTCGGCGAGCTCGTGGAGGCGGGGATCGACCTCGCGCACTTCGAGACGGGCGAAGCGATCGGCGACACGTCGCGGTTCATCAGCGCCAACGCCTACCTCGGATGCTGGGGGATCGTCGATGCGCTGCAGCGCGGCGCCGACATCGTCGTCACCGGCCGCACCACCGATGCTGCCGTCGTCTGCGGACCGGCTGCCTGGCACCACGGATGGGCTCGCGACGACTGGGATGCGCTGGCCGGCGCGGTCGTGGCCGGCCCCGTGATCGAGTGCGGCACGCCGGCCACCGGCGGCAACTACTCCTTCTTCACCGAGGTCGACGGCCTCGAGCGCACGGGCTTCCCCTGGGCTGAGGTCGCCGATGACGGCTCGTCGGTGATCGGCAAGCACGATGGCACCGGAGGCGAGGTGTCGGTCGGCACGGTGACCTCGCAGCTCCTCTACGAGATCGGCAGCCCCGCCTACCTCGGCCCCGACGTCACGGCTCGGTTCGACACGATTCAGCTCGACACGGTCGGCCCCGACCGGGTGCGCATCCACGGCACGCAGGGCGAGCCGCCGCCGGCCACCCTCAAGGTGGCCATGAACGAGCTCGGCGGCTTTCGCAACGACATCGGGATCGCGCTCGTGGGCCTCGACATCGACGCGAAGGCCGAGCTGGTCGAGCGAGCGTTCTGGGCCGCCTGCCCGTACGCGCCCGGCGACTTCGCCAGCGTCACCACTCGCGTGGTGCGCACCGACAAGGCCGACCCCGCCTCCAACGAGGAGGCGGTCGCCCAGTGGCGCCTCACGCTGAAGGACCCCGACGAGCGCAAGGTCGGCCGGGCCGTGTCGGCGGCCATGACCGAGCTGGCGCTGGCCACGATCCCCGGCTTCTTCGGCGTCGGGGGAGGCGGCTCCGGTGCCGGTCGTGCCTACGGGGTGTACCGCCCGGCCGTCGTGCCCGCGGCGCTCGTGCCGCAGCACGTCGTCGTGCTCGGTGGTGACCGGTCCGTGGTCGACTCGGTCGCCCCCAGCGGGGTCGCCGACGTCACACCCGCCCCGGAGCCGAGGGCCGCGCTCCCAGGAGGCGACACCACTCGGGTACCGATCGGCCGCCTGGTGGGTGCGCGCTCGGGGGACAAGGGTGGCAATGCCAACCTCGGCGTGTTCGCTCGCTCCGATGCCGCGTGGGCATGGCTCGACGCGTTCCTCACGGTCGAGCAGCTGCAGGCCCTCCTCCCCGAGACAGCCGACCTCGTCGTCGACCGCTTCCGCCTCCCGGCGCTGCGGTCGCTCAACTTCGTCATCCACGGGCTGCTGCAGGAGGGCGTGGCGGCGTCGACCCGCCAGGACGGCCAGGCCAAGAGCCTCGGTGAGTGGCTGCGAGCCCGCATGGTCGAGGTTCCGGATGCGCTGCTTGGGTCCACGTCGTGAGCGTGGCGGTCACCGTCGACGACATCCAGCAGCGGCTGCGCGCGGTACGGCGGCCGACACCGATGCTCGATCGGCAGCGCGAAGCAGCGCTCACCGATCGGCAGCGAGAGATCCTCGACGAGCTGGAGCAGCTGGTGGCGACGGGCTTCGCCGACCTCACCATGGCGGCGCTCGCCGCGCGGCTGAACTGCTCGCTACGCACGCTCTACGCCCTCGCCCCGAGTCGTGACGAGCTGGTGCTCATCGTCATCGATCGCAGCCTCTGGCGCATCGGCCGCGTGGCCCACGATGCCATCAGCGAGGACCTGACGCCGCTCGAGGCGGTGCGCGCCTACCTCGCGGCCGCGACGGTCGCCGTGAGCGGCTGGACGGCCGAGTTCGCGCGCGATCTGGCGTCGGTCCCCGCGGCCCAACAGCTCCAGGACGGACACAACGAGTACCTGTTCGAGGTGACGCGCACCCTGCTCGACCTCGCGGCCGACCGTCGGGACATCACCGCCGTCGACACGGCCGCGGTTGCACGGGTGCTGGCCGGTCTCGGCCAGTTCTTCTCCCGACCTAGCGTGATCCCCACGTTGCGATCGTCGCCGAAGCAGGCGGCCGACGAGGTCGTCGACCTGATCCTCGAGGGCCTGCTCGGCCCCACTGCCAAAGGAGCGCCATGACCGATGTGCGAGAGGTCGCTGCCGACCTCCACGCGGAGCAAGCAGCACTCGACGCGGTCGTCGCTGAGCTCTCGGAGGACCAGTGGGGGCTGCCTACACCGAGCGCTGGATGGACGGTCGCCGACCAGATCGGCCACCTGACCTACTTCGACGGCGCAGCGGCCACTGCGGTCACCGATCCCGACGGCTTCCAGGCGTCGATCCAGGACCTGGTTGCGTCGCCCGACGCAGGTGCGGCCCTCACCCTGGGGCGCGGCCAGACCCCCGCCGCGCTGCTCGCCGCTTGGCGGACCAACCGCGAGCGCCTCGCCGAGGTTGCTGCCACGCTCACCGACGACCAGCGCATCGCCTGGTACGGGCCGTCGATGGGCGCCAAGTCGTTCCTCACTGCCCGCTTGATGGAGTGCTGGGCGCACGGCCAGGACATCGTCGACACCGTGGGCGCCGACCGGCCGCCGACCGACCGCGTCCGCCACATCGCGCGCCTCGGGTTCATCACACGCGGGTGGAGCTACATCAACCGCGGGATGGACGTGCCCGCTGGAGAGGTGCGGGTGGAGCTCACCGGGCCCTCCGGCGCCGTGTGGCGGCTCGGGCCAGACGACGCGACCGATGTCGTCACCGGCCCTGCGGTTGACTTCTGCCTCGTGGTGACCCAGCGTCGGCACGTGGACGACACCGCGCTCGAGGTCGACGGAGCGGTGGCACGCGACTGGATGGAGCGCGCACAGGCCTTCGCTGGCGGGCCCACCGACGGTCCCACGCCCGCGGGATCCTGATGGGCGTCGTCGACACCGAGCTGCGCGGTGGCGTCCTCACGGTCACCTTGGCCGATGAGGCAAACCGGAACGCGCTGAGCTCGGCCCTCGTCGGTGAGCTCACCGCTGCACTCGACGAGGCGGAGGCGAGCCCGGATGTGCGCGTCGTCGTGCTCACGAACCGGGGCAGCGTGTTCTGCGCGGGTGCCAGCCTCTCCGAGCGGTCCTCCACCTCCACCGCCACGCCGGCGGCGGTGCGCAGGCCGCAGGACCTCTTCGGCCGGTTCTCTCGGTCGGCCAAGCCCTACGTCGGTCGCATCGCCGGGCACTGCGTCGCAGGCGGGATGGGCCTCGCCGCGGCGATGGACATCTCCGTGGCCGTCGACGACGCGAAGTTCGGGTTCACCGAGGTGCGCGTGGGGGTGGCGCCCGCCGTCATCTCCGTCGTGTGCCTCCCGAAGCTGCGCCCGGCCGATGCGCGCAGCGCCTTCCTGCGTGGGAACCGCTTCTCGGCCGCCGAGGCCGCCCGCATCGGCCTGATCACCGCTGCGGTCCCCGCAGTGCAGCTCGACGCGGAGATCGACGCCATCGTCACCGATCTCCTGGCCGGCAGCCCCGCGGCGTTGGCCGCGTCGAAGCGCCTCCTGCGGGAGGTGCCGGGCACCCCGGTCGACGATGCCTTCCGGTGGACCGGCGAGCTGTCCGCCCAGCTGTTCGCCAGCGACGACGCCCGCGAGGGCATGACCGCCTTCCTCGAGAAGCGCCCAGCAGCCTGGGTGCCACCGAGCCCCCCACAAGGAGCCTGACCATGCGCACGCCCATCACCGAGATGTTCGGCATCGACCTGCCGATCCTGGCCTTCAGCCACTGCCGTGACGTCGTGGCCGCCGTCAGCAAGGCGGGAGGCATGGGCGTGCTCGGCTCGGTGGCCCACTCGCCGGAGCAGCTCGAGATCGATCTTGCCTGGATCGAGGCCGAGATCGGCGACCGGCCCTACGGCGTGGATCTCATCGTGCCCGCGAAGTACGCCGGTGACGACAAGGGCGGGCTCTCGCTCGACGACGTGAAGGATCTGATCCCCGCCGAGCACATCGCCTTCGTCAACGACATCCTCAAGCGCTACGACGTGCCCGAGCTGCCCGATGATGGCGGCACGCGCTCTGCCAGCGGCGGACCCGTGCGCGACACCGGCAGTGGGATGATCTTCTCCGCCGAGCGTGCGGGCCCCCAGCTCGAGATCGCGCTGGCGCATCGCACCTCGCTCGTGGTGAACGCGCTCGGCCCGCCCCCGGCGCACATGATCGAGCAGGCCAAGGCGGCCGGTCGTCTCGTCGGCGCGCTGGCGGGCGCTGCACAGCACGCCGAGCGGCACGTCAACGCGGGGGTCGATGTGATCGTCGCCCAGGGCTACGAGGCGGGTGGGCACACGGGCGAGATCGCCAGCATGGTGCTGATCCCGGAGATCGTCGACGCCGTGGGCGACGTGCCCGTGCTCGGTGCGGGTGGCATCGGCCGCGGCCGGCAGATGGCCGCCGCGATGGCCCTCGGCGCTGCCGGCGTGTGGTGCGGCTCGGTGTGGCTCACCACCGAGGAGGCCGAGACGCATCCCGTGGTGAAGGAGAAGTTCCTCGCCGCGTCCAGCGGCGACACGGTGCGGTCACGCTCCCGCACCGGCAAGCCGGCTCGGCAGCTGCGCACGGCGTGGACCGACGAGTGGGACGACCCGACCACGCCGCAGCCGCTCGGCATGCCCATCCAGCCGGTCCTCGTCAACGCCGCCCTTGATCGGATCGACCGGGCCGCCTACCGCAAGGGCTCGGGCGCCGAGCAGCTCGCCAACTACTTCGTGGGCCAGATCGTGGGCAGCATGAACACCCCGAAGACCTCCGCCCAGGTGGTGTTCGACATGGTCGACGAGTTCATCGAGGCCACGCAGTCGCTCGCTCGCCAGCTCGAGGAGTGAGCGGTTGTCCAGTCGTCCCCTGATCGCTCTGACGCTGGCGGCCGCGCTCGCGCTCGCGGGGTGCGGGGACGACGACCCGTCGGGCACGTCGACGACGACCTCGAGCACAGCGTCCACCGCTGCCGACGAGTCGACCACCACCGCGGCTGCGACTCCGACGGTGATCGACGTCGTCGTGGTGGACGGTGAGCCCCAAGGGGGCGAGCGCCACGTCCGCCTCAGCGTCGGTGAGCTCGTCTCGCTCCGGGTCGAGGCTGACGTCAGCGACGAGGTGCACGTGCACGGCTACGACCTCTCCGACGATGTTGCGCCTGGACGTCCGGCCGAGCTCGCGTTCACCGCCGACATCCCCGGTCAGTTCGAGGTGGAGCTCGAGGGCAGCGGCGTCGTTCTCGTCGCGCTCACCGTGACGTGATCCCCGTCCTTGCGCACGGGGTCGGGGGCCGCTCGGATCTCCCGCTGCCAGTCTGGTTGTTCTCCTACGGCGCCGCCTTCGCCGTCGTCATCGGCTTCGTCGCCCTCGGGATGCTGTGGACCCGCCCTCGGCTGGCGCAGGCGGCCGCCGGGCGAGCGCTGCCCGAGGCGGTCGACCGAGCCGCAGGTCCCGCGGCAATGGTCCTGCGAGTGCTCGGGCTCCTCGTCTTCGGGGTCGTGCTCTACGCCGGCCTCTGGGGAGCCGACGAGCGCGGCGCGAACATCGCGCCGTACGTCATCTATGTGTCCTTCTGGGTCGGGATGCAGATCGTGGCGGCCGTCTTCGGCGACCTCTGGCGCGCCCTCAACCCGTTCGACACGATCGCGCTGGTCGTGACGCGCGGGCGTGGCGCGGCTCGGTCATCTCGTCCAGATCCTGGGCTGTGGCCGGCGGCGCTGATGCTGCTGTCGTTCGCATGGCTGGAGCTCTGCTACCACGAGCCGGCTGCGCCGCGATCGGTGGGGGTGTGGCTCCTCGTCTACAGCGCGGCCACCCTCGCCGGCGCGCTGTGGTGGGGGCGGGGCTGGCTGCGCGACGGAGAGGGCTTCGCGGCGCTGTTCGGACTGCTGTCCACGATGTCTCCGTTCTTCCGAGATGCCGGGTCGAGCCGCCTTCGCGTGCGCTGGCCGGTCACCGGTCTGGCCACCGTTCGCACCCGGCCGGGCCTGGACGTGCTCATCTTCGTGGTGCTCGGATCGACGACCTTTGACGGCGTCACTCGGCTCGACTGGTGGTCGCGCGACGTGCTCGGCACCTCGCATGGCTGGGAGCGCACGGCGGTGCAGACGGTGGGGCTGCTCCTCGTGGTGTCGCTCGTCGCCTTTGTGTGGCTCGCCGCCACCCGGGTGTCCGCTCGCGCCACCGACGACGACCCGTTCACGGTGGCCAACGCGTATGTGCCGTCGTTGATCCCGATCGTGCTCGCCTACGCCATCGCCCACTACTTCTCGCTGGTCTTCTACGAGAGCTACAACGTCGTGGCGCTCGCCTCCGATCCGTTCGGTCGCGGCTGGGATCTCTTCGGGACGATCGACGTGGCGCCGGACTACCGACTGCTCTCCACCACGTTGATCGCGTGGGTGCAGGCAGGCGCCATCGTGGCGGGCCACCTGGCCGGTGTGCTGGCCGCTCACGATCGTTCGCTCGAGCGGCACCCCGACAGCCGTGAGGCGAGCCGCTCCCAGCGCCCGCTCATCGCGGCGATGGTGGTCTACACGGTGGCCGGCCTGAGTCTCCTCTTGGGAGCCTGAGCCGCTGATGCTGCAGCTCTCTGTCGTCATCTGCACCCTCGATCGGGCGCCGCTGCTCGCAGGGTGCCTCGACGCCGTGGTGGCCGATCGACCGCTGGACGGGACCGTCGAGGTGATCGTGGTCGACAACGGCTCGACGGACCACACGGCCGCTGTGGTCGCGGCTCGTCCGAGCGTCGTGTACGTCCGTGAGGGGGAGCGGGGCCTCTCGCGTGCTCGCAACGCGGGCCTCTCCGTGGCCCAGGGCGCGCTCGTGGCCTTCCTCGATGACGACGCCCGACCCGAGCCTGGGTGGTGCGCCGCGCTGCTCGCCGCGCGTGGCCGCTGGCCCGACGTGGCGGCCATTGGAGGGCCCGTGGGCCTCCAATGGGATGGCCCACGGCCCAAGTGGCTCAAGCCAGAGCTGACAAGGTGGTTGAGCTGGGTGGACCACGGTCCGTCGCCGCGGATGCTGCGCGCCGACGAGCAGATCGTCGGCGCAAACCTCGCGGTCGCCAGGGCCGACGTCCTCCGAGTCGGCGGGTTCTCGCCCGAGCTGGGTCGCGTCGGCTCCTCTCTGGCCTCGGCGGAGGAGGTCGACCTCGTCCGCCGGCTGCGCCTGTCGGGAGGCGAGGTGGGATGGGAGCCGAACGCGCGGGTGCGGCACCTCGTGCCCCGGGAGCGGATGCGCCGACGCTGGCTTCTCCGTCGTGCGTGGGCTCAGGGGCGCAGTGATGCGGTGGCGGCACGGCTCGCGGGCGTCGAGGTCACCTCGCGATGGCGACCGGTCGTGTGGTGGGCGCTGCGCGGGTGGTCCGAGACGGTGCGGAACGTGCGGGCCGCTCCTGATCCCCAGCTGACCGCGCTCAAGGAGCTGTTGCGACGCGCGCGGGGGATCGGCCAGGCGATCCACTCCCGGGACTGAGCAGGTACCGTTTGCTCGTGAGCAGGCTGGCGGCCCTGATGTTCGATGCGGCGGAGCGGTCCTTCGTCTTGGAGCTAGCGGCGGGGGGCGACATGCCAACCGTCGCCGGGTTGCTCGACTCGGGCACGCTGGTACCGCTGCGCGGACCGGTCGAGTACCGCGCTGAGGCCGCCTGCACCGAGTTCGTCACGGGCCAATCGTCGGTCGAGGCTCGGTACTGGAGCACGGTCACCTTCGACCCTGCCACCTACACGTGCGGTTCGGTGGGCTCGGCCCGGCGTCGACCGTTCTACGACGTCGGTGACCGGGGGCCCGTCGTCGTCTTCGACGTTCCCCACTCGGTGCTGCACGACGGCCTCGTCGGCGTCCAGGTGGTGGGGTGGGGTGGGCACGACGCCCGGTTCCAGCACCCGAGGGCGTCGCTTCCGTCGGACCTGGTCGACGAGATCGATCGCCGGTTCGGTGTGGATCCGGTGGCCGCGGTCGAGTACCAGGGATCCTGGCACCAGGAGCACTACATCCAGCGCCTGGGCGACGCGGCGGTCGCCGCCGCCGCCCGGCGGGCCGACATCGCGATCTGGTTGCTCGAGCGTGTGCCGGACTGGCAGCTGTTCCTCATGGGGTTCAGCGAGGCGCACACCGCCGGCCACAACTTTTCGCAGGGGCTCGATCCCGAGCACCTTCTGGGCTCGCACCCGACCGCGCCGATCGCCCGCGCGCGGTTCGTCGATGTGTACCGTGCCATCGACGCCGCCGTCGCGAGAGTGGCGGCCGCGATGCCCGCCGGCACCACCATGGCCGTGATGTCACCCAAGGGGATGCAGCCGAACCACGCCGACGTGGCGTCCTCGCTCCTGCTGCCGGAGCTCCTGTACCGGTTCGCGTTCAACCGGTCGCTCGTCCACGAGCCGAACCAGCGGGCCTGGCGGCGCCGCGGCCAGCCGGCCATCTGGCCCGATCCATCCGGGTCGAGCGGTGCGCGCACGAAGAAGCTGCGCGCCGAGGGTCAGCTGGGCCGCCTGAAGCGGCGTTATCACCTGGTCGCTCCGACGGGACTCGTGAACCTCGGACGCGATCTCCGCCGACGGGGTGGAGGACGGACCGGTCAGCCGACGGTCGCACCACGACTCAACCCTGATGGCACGGTTCCCGTCCTGGCCGGCACCCTGGACTGGAGCCCCACCTGCTGGTATCGCCGGAGCTGGCCGACGATGCCCTGGTTCGGGATCCCCTCGTTCTCCGACGGTCACATCCGGTTGAACCTCGAAGGACGCGAGCGAGATGGCATCGTCGCACTCGCCGACTACGAGCGGGTGTGCGACGAGCTCGAGGCCCGGCTTCGGCAGGCGGTGGACGCCCGCCATGGGCGACCGATCATCGACCAGGTCCTGCGGATGCGCGCCGACGACCCGACGGCGGTCGACGGCCCAGGGGCCGATCTCATCGTCACGTGGGCACAGTCGACCGACGCGCTCGTGCATCCCGACGCCGGCATCGTCGGCCCCTTCGCGTTCCCTCGGTCCGGGTCTCACACCGAGCACGGCTTCCTGATCGTGGCCGGCCCCGATGTGCCCCACGCCACCTTGCCGGAACGGTCCATGTTGGACGTCCCGCCCACGCTGCTCCGGCTGCTCGAGTGGCCCATCGGATCGGGTCTGACGGGATCTCCGATCGACATGGCATTGGTGGGGCACTAGCGCCCCGAGCGTGTCACCTCAGTGGCGAGCGTCGACGCGGCCCGCCGGGCCTGGTCCCAGCCGTAGCGACGGCGAACGAGCGCCTCGGCCGCATCCATCAACCGAGCTCGTAGGTCCTCGTCGCGCAGCAGCCGAGCGCAGGACGATGCGAAGGCGGCCGGCGTGTCGGCGACGAGAACGTGCTCGCCATCGACCACGTCGAGCCCCTCGACGGCGATGCCGGTGGCCACGACGGGGATCCGATGGGCGAACGCTTCGAGCACCTTGATGCGAGTGCCTGCGCCCTCGCGGAGCGGGACCGCGACGACGTCCGCTCGGGCGAGCTCGGCCACGATGTCGTCGACGGGGCCGGTGACCGTCACACCCGTGGACTGGCCCAGCCGATCGACGCGCTCGTTCGTTCGCCCGACCAGGCGCACGTGGGCGTCGGGCACGTCGCGGCGAAGGGCCGGCAGCACGTCCCGCACGAGGATGCGAGCGGCGTCCCCGTTCGGTCCGTAGCCCAGCGACCCGTGCAAGCAGAGCGTGGGCGGCTCGCCGACTGTGCTGTGCCCCACGGGGCGCAGGGGGAGGTCCACCCCGTTCGGGACGATGGCGGCGTTCGGCACGCCGAGGCGCGCGCGGTCGAGCTCGCTGCAGACCACCACCGCGGCGACCTCCGGTGCCGTGCGCTGTTGCAGCCGTCGCCACGCGTTGGCGTCGGACGCAACGAGCTGCGCCCGCAGGGCCGCGCGAGCGCGCTGCATCGGCCGGCGCGCCTCGGGCGGATCGGGCCAGTGGGATCGCAGGCGCGAGCGGGCAAGGTGGTCGCGCAGGTCGTCGTAGTCGATGATCGCGGGAGCGTCGACGAGTGGGCCCAGCGCGAGCCACGACTCGATCCGAACGAACCATGCCAGGTCGTAGGTGCCGTCGACCCACTCCGAGAAGGCTCGCCGTGCGGCGTCGTCTGCCTGTTGGCGGACGGCTGCCGGCGCGCCGACGGGTGCGAGCCCGGCCAACCGCTCGAGGCGCGTGAGGCGTCGCGTGGCCCGCGGCGCGTAGCCGACGCGGCCGAGGTGGAGGTTCGGCGGGGGCGTCACGTCGGACTCGAGGCTGGCATCTCCGAGGAGGAAGACATCCACCTCACCGAGCTCGGCCACTGCCGCGATCATGTTCGCCGATCGGTGCCGGGCACCCGAGGTCGGTGGCCATGGCGCCCATCGCGTGACCACC
The DNA here is from genome assembly GCA_052386335.1 of Microthrixaceae bacterium. GTDB lineage: Bacteria > Actinomycetota > Acidimicrobiia > Acidimicrobiales > VFJN01 > VFJN01. The sequence goes on along the minus strand of JBQTKH010000044.1, from coordinate 12,705 downwards.
AGGGATCTCAACGCTCGTGCCGCCATCGCTCCGCGTCGTCGAGCGGCTGGTAGCCGATGGCGGATCGTGTCGGCTCGATGTCCCAGATGCGCCACGTGTTCGCTGACACCCCGTAGTGGACCGTGAAGCCGGGATCGTGCGGTGCGTCGATGCAGCGCTCGACGAGCTGCACGAGGTCGCGGTGGCTGAGCAGGGTTGCGAAGTGCCGCTCGTTCTCTGGACGGTCGCCGTGGAGGACGGTGCCGATGCGGAGCGCGGCGACCGACATGCCGAACTCGTCGGCCACGTGCCGGCCGATCGTCTCGGAGGCCACCTTGCCGATCGCATAGGCGCCGTTCGGACGAACGGGAACGTCCACCCCGAGGCGGGGCAACACGTTCGGGTCGAGCCCGTCGCGTTGGCCCGCGAGGATGGATCGGTAGGGCTCGTCTCGTTCGTAGCCGCCCACCACCGCGTTGGAGCTCGCGAAGATCACACGGCGCGCACCCACCTCGCGGGCGGCGTCGAAGGTGTTCCAGGCGGCCCGCAGGTTGTTCTCGTGCACGGTGCGCCACGGCGTGGACTGCGAGGCGGCGTCGGCGAGGTGGATGATCACGTCGGCTCCCTCGAGGGCGCGGCGAGCCGCCGATGCGCTCGTCAGGTTGGCGCGCGTGATCGTCCGACCCGCGATCGGTGCATGCTTGCGCTGGTCGACGCCCCGCACGTGGTGGCGCGGGTCGAGCCCGGCGAGCACCACACCACCGACGAGGCCCGCCGCTCCCGTCACGACGATGGCGGGTCCACTCATCGAGTTGCCGCCAATCGCCGCCCGGCCCGGCGCGCGATCTCCATGGGGAGCGACGCGGTGGAGCGCACATCCCACAGCTCGCAGAGAAAGGGCGCGAGCCCGCGGATCGAGCGGTCCCACCCGGTGCCAGCGCTGCGGCGCAAGTAGGCCCGTGCCGCGGTGGGGCGCCGGTCGGGATCGAGCACCTGGCGCTGAAGCCATGGCGCGTCGACCGTCAGCAGCGGCTCGACGGCGGCCGGCAGCGCCGCGGGGATCACCTGCTGCAACCGTCGCAGGACGATGGCCATGGCCTCGCTCCCGTGGCGCGCCGCGGTGGTTGCTCGAACGCGCTGTCCGTCCAGGCGCTCGTCTCGGAGGATGGTGAGCACGTCGGCATGGAGGTGGGCGCGGGGGCCGTCGAGGACGGTGTGGACGAGCAGGTCAGCGCTGGTCACGCAGCGTGCGGACGCCGCACCCATCGCAACCGTGACGGGGTGCTCGATGGCAGTGGCGGCGGGTTCGGCGCTCCTCCACCGCAGGCTCACCGCGCCACCTCCAGGGTCGGTGGTCCGGACGCCGTGGAGGTCGAGCAGGTAGCCGCCGCGCCAGCGGGGTCCGATCACCCAACCTGCGGCGGCGAGTGCGTCGATCGCCGTGTCGGCCTCGTGATGCTGGACGAGCAGATCGACGTCGTGCAGCGCGCGCAGATCGCTGCGCCGGTGGTGCGCAACCAGCACGGCCGCACCACCGATGAGCGCGGGCTCGGTGCCTGCAGCCTCGAGCAGGTCGAGCGCAGCGCGCGTCGTCCGCAACCGCAGCTCGTTCTGAACCCACAACCTGCGGCGGACGCCCTGCAGGCGCTCCATGTCGGGTGATGTCAGGTCGAGCTCGCTGAGGCGCCGGTGCAAGAGCGGCAGAAGCCCGTGGGACCCGGGGGGAAGGTCGACGACGCGTAGAGAGCGGGAGAGGTGCGCCCACTCGGCGCGAGCCTGCGCTTCGGGAAGGAAGCACACGCGCAACAGGTGCCGTTCGAGCTCCCCGAGGCGCTCAGACTGGGCGTTGGTCACCCAGTCAGGTGCCTGCACGTCGCCGGTCCAACGCCGCCTTGACGATCGACAGGTACTGGTTGCGGTGCGCAGCCTCCCGTAGCCCGTTGTTGGCGGTGTGCAACCGCCGTTCCAGCAGCACGTGGTCAAGCACGGCGGTGCGCAGGCCGAGCTCTGCCGATCGCATGTACCACTCCACGCCGGTCCCGACGTTGAGCCCGACGGCCCACGGTCCGACGCGGTCGTAGGCCGAGCGACGCATGAGCATCACGCCGGCCAGGTGGGAGGTGCTGCGAGGTGCTGCCGGGCGGATCCGAGCGGCGTCGTCGGGAGCCACATCGGGGCTGACGAACTCCACGACGTCGCCGTAGACCACCTCCAGCGACGGGTCGCGTCGAAACTCGGCGAGCTGCACCTCGAGCTTGTCAGGGGGGAAGCGGTCGTCGGCGTCGAGAAACGTGACGAAGTCGCCGGTGGCGAGCTCGGCAGCCCGGTTGCGGGCCGCACCGATCCCCGCTCGCTCGGTGAGTCGTTCGACCACGACGTTGCGCGAGCGGGCGACCTCATGGCTGCCATCGTCGGAGCCGTCATCGACGACGACCACCTCGACGTTCGCTCCGGTCTGCGCCAGCGCGCTGTCGATCGCCTCGCCGAGGTACGGGGCGCCGTTGTAGACGGTGATCACGACGCTCACGAGCGGGTCGACGGTCATCAGCGGTCAGCCTCGCGCGCCGATGCGATGCGATGCTGGAGCGCTCGGAGCAGGTGGTGCTTCATCCCGCCGCGCTCGTAGCTCAGGTTGGCATCGTGGATGCGTCGATCCACGTGCACCTCATCGAGCACCGCGATCTCCACTCCAGCGGCGCGCATGCGGCCCAGCCACTCCATCCCCTCCGCGAACCGGTAGCTCGGGTCGAACCCGCCGACCTCGTCGATCACCGCTCGCCGCACCATCGCCGACTGCGGCTGCGTGCCCGACTCCTCGCGCTCCCACGCCGGCTGCTCGATCCCAGGCTCGAGGAAGGTCTGGTGGCCGACGAGCACGCAGCCCACCTCGGGGTGCGATGCGAGATAGGCGAGCTGCGCACTGACCTTCGTGGGCCGGAAGCGGTCGTCACTGTCGCAGAACGTCACGAACTCGCCATGGGACACCTCGATCCCCGCGTTGCGGGCGGCCGAGGGTCCGGCGTTCTCCTGCCGGAGGTACCGCACCTCGGTGAAGCCGGCGACCACCGTCGCGGTGGCATCGGTCGATCCGTCGTCGACGACGATGACCTCCACGGCGGGGTGGTCTTGGGCCAGCGCACCGCGGACGGCGTCGCCGATGAACCGGGCGCCGTCGAACACCGGGATCACGATCGACACGAGCGCCGGATCGTTCACGCCGGCGCCTGTCCGATGAGGGCGCGCACCGCGGGCGCGATCGTGGACAGGTCGACCCCCGCTTCGAGCACATGGGCTGGTAGCTGTCGGAGGAGCGCCGCCATCGCGCCCAGCTCGGCCCCGGCGGCGCCGGGCATCTGGAAGATCGTGGACGGTGCCAGCGCCGCGAGCGCACGCGCCGACGACGTGGGCACGAGCTGGGTGCTGATGCGACCGGTGACGCTCGGCAGCAGCACCGCGGCGAGCGGCAGGCTGATGGTGGTGCGCTCGGGCGCGTGGTCGGCCATGAAGAACACGCGCTTTTCGTCCGGCGTGCCGTCGGGATTGACGACCCAGCTGGCGAGATCGGGGAAGCGCTCGACGTGCCCGTCGTCGAGCTTGCCCGAGGAGTAGAGCGCGTGGACCGTCGGCGGGGGCTGGCTGGTGACGACGACGTAGTCGTCACCGACGTAGCGCATGCCGGCATCGACGCACGCGAGCGTGCAGGTGGACTTCCCGGATCCGCTCTTGCCGACGAAGAGGAACCCGCCTTCCTCGTCCCCCGCGCCGCCTGCGTGTGCGAGCTGCATGTCCCGCGAGGCCAGCCAGTGGTGGAACACGTGGAGGAACGGCGTGCCCTGCTCCCACACCGGGACGTCGCTCGCGTCGGCGCACCAGTACCACGCCCGCGACCGGTCGCGGTCCACGACGCTGAGCGAGCCCGGACCAGGCTTGTAGACGGCATGGAACGGTGGGTCGTCGATCAGCACGCGGCGCCACCGTGGCCCGCCGGGGTCGTCGTCGGGTGGCAGGGAGGGCCCCGGCGCTCCCGTCGAGGCGGTGTCCCACGCGGCGATCGTCAGCGCCGGTTCGTCGTCGGGGCACGACGGCAGGTGGCGCAGGGCGCGGGTGAGCGAGTCGGCGAGCGCGGGCCCCGCGAAGTCGAACCGCACGGGAAGGCCCGCGACGAGGAACGAGCGTGTGATCGCGCCACCGGCGAGGGCAACGTCGGCCGCGGCACCGACCTCGTCGAGGCGTTGTTGCGGGCGGGTGGTGCCGCCGCCCGCGCTCACGGCGTGGAGCGTGCGCTCGGCCAGCCCCGCTCGTCGACCTCGTGGACCGGGTCGAGCAGGATGAGATCCTGCATGTCGGTGAACTTCTCCAACGCGGGCGGGTCGATCGGTCCGGCAGGCGGGGTCAGCGAGACGCTGGCGGGCGCGACGGTGTCGTCGGGAGCGATCAGTCCCTCAGCGATGAGCTGGGCCAGCAGCGCGCCGACGGCGGAGCGCGCGTCGTCAGGAGCCATGCCCGACGCGACGAGCGCGTCGATCATCGCCTCGTCCGTGGCGCCCTGCTCCAGTGCGGACCAGACGAAGGCGCCCGAGCCGCGCAGGGAGAAGTAGTCGCCGGTGGCGAGGTTGATGATGACGGCCTCGCCGTCCATGACCTCGTTGATGACCTGGGGTGCGTTGATGCGGAAGGTCGAAGTGGACATCACGGTCTCCAGAGTGGGGTCAGATCGGTATCGGCAGACAGGCCGGGCGTGTTGAGCCCCTGCCGGCTACATCCTCGCAAGCCGATTGAAGTACGCATCGCGATCGGTTGCGTCGCCCGCCGCGTAGAGCAGCGAGCCCTCGGCGTCGGGATCGAAGCGGCGGTCGACACGCCCCACCTGACCTTCCGCGAGGGAGGTGCGGCCGCGTCGGATGAACCCGGTGGCTGCCCGGCGCAGGCTGGTGCCGACCCCGTCGCGGGCCGATCTCGTGAGGAGGGTGGCCGGCGAGCCGATGCCCCGCGATGCGGCCACGGGGAAGCAGGTGTCGAGCGCCGAGGTGAGGGCGCGCCACGACCGCGGCGCGAGCCGTCGCAGCACCTCGACGGGCACCGGCGCCCCGAGCACACGTTGGCTGCGGGCCAGCACGCTCGCGACGGGGAGCTCCACGCCGAACGCAGTGGCGCGTTCCACGACGTGGTCCCAGGTGAGGTCACCGCGCGCCGCCACGTCGATGTCCTTGAGCCACACGAGCCGATCGGCTCCTTCGATGGCCGCGTGCACCGCGAGGTGGATCAGGGTGTCGGCGGCGTCCAGGGTGTGCACCTGGGTGCCGGCAACCTCGACCGATCGAGCGCGCGCGACCATGTCCTTCAGCTCGAGCCGGAACGCACGGCGTCGAGCGTCGTCGAAGATGAGGGTCCAGTGCAGGTCGATCGGGGCGCTGCCCGCTCGTTCGAGGTGCAGCTGGCTGACCATGCGCTGTCGGATCTGCAGCCAGTTCCGATCGGCGAGCTGGAAGCCCGCCTCCTCGAGCCGCTGCACGGCCCGCTCCAGATCGCCGGGTTCCACGAGGATGTCGAGGTCTCGGTAGGTCCGCAGCCGGGGCCTGGGGTACAGGGCGGCGTCGAGGATGGGCCCCTTGATGGCGAGCCAGGGGAGGTCATCCGCGAACGCAGCTCGGACAGCGCGCAGCGTCGCGGCGACGAGCATTGCCTGACCCGTGGCGCGACGCGTGGCCGCGCCGAGTGACGCGACGAGGGGAGCGGGAACGTCGGCACCTCGGATCGATGCCGCCACGCAGCCGGTCACCCGGTGGTGGGTGGCCGCTTCAACGACGAGGTCGGCCGGAAGCCGGCGCGCGAGGTCGACGACGGTGGGCTCTGCGACCGACCAGTCGTGCTCCCGCGTGGCCGCGACGAGGAGCGCAGCGATCTCGCGCTTCGTTGACAGCATGTGCCCGGCTCACCTCCGGTCAAGTGACCGCACGGCAAGCATACCGGTGGGTCCTCCGCAGGATCCCTGGGCCATCCGACCCTCCGCGCTGCGTGACGGTGACTACCCGCCGGAGAGGGCCTGCATCACGGTGATCTCCTCGACGCCGTCCACCGGTGCGTCGAGGTTGCGCACGGACTCCTGGCCCACGAACACCTTCATGTGGGTGCGCAAGCGGTCCTGCTCATCGACGACGCGGAAGCGCAGCCCAGGGAACTGACGGTCGAGGTCGTGCAGCACTGCGTCGACCGTGGCCCCGGTGGCATCGACGATCTTCTGGCCCTGGGTGTAGGACCGCAACGGCGTGGGGATGCGAACGCGCACCGCTCAGGGTGTCGCCCACTCGACGCTGTAGATCTCAGGCAGATGGGCCGCGAGGTTCGACCACGAAGCGCCCTCGTCGGCCGAGCCCCACACCTCGCCGCCGGTGGTGCCGAAGTACACGCCCACCGGGTCGCCGCCGTCGACCGTCATCGCCTGGCGCTTCACCGTGAGCCAGCCGCGCTCGGGAAGTCCCTTGTCCAAGCGGGTCCAGCTCGCGCCGGCGTCGTGCGTGACGAACGCGGCCGGTCGCCCATCGGGGCTCGTGCGTGGCCACACGTCGGTGCCGTCCATGGGGAACACCCACGCCGTGTCCGGGTCGCGCGGGTGCAGCTCGATGGGGAAGCCGATGTCGCCCACGTCGCGCGGCATGTTGTCGCCGATGCGCACCCACTCGGTGGCCGGGCGGTCGAGGCGATAGATGCCGCAGTGGTTCTGCTGGTAGAGCCGGTCGGGCATCGCAGGGTGCATGCGCACGGTGTGGGGATCATGGCCGAAGGCCGGATTCGGCTCCGGCATGAAGTCGGCCGCGCAGCCGTAGTTGAGCGGTTGCCAGTCGCTGCCGCCATCGGTGCTCTCGAACACGCCCCCGCCGGACAGCCCGAGGTAGAGGTGCGCTGCGTCCCGCGGATCGACGATGACCGAGTGCAGCATCGAGCCGTCCGGTGTGTTCTCGGCGGGCCACTCGGCCCATTCGACCCACGACGGGTGGTCGTTCCACCCGTCGACCGGCGCCCATGTGTCGCCGGCGTCTTCGGTGCGGAAGAGCCCCTGCGGGGAGCCGCCGGCGTACCAGCACCCGGGCTCGTCGGCGTGTCCGGGGGTGAGCCAGAACACCTTGTTCACGGCCCGCCCGTGCGGGTCGCCCGCCCGGAAGGCGGGCGGCTTGGAGGCCTCGGTGAAGGTGCGCCCGCCATCGGTGGAGCGCATCACGGTGGGGCCGAGGTGCCCGGTGCTGATGCCGAGGAGGACCGACGCCGGGTGGCGCGGGTCGGCGACGGCATGGTGGACGATGTGGCCGAGGAACTCGGGGCCGTCGAGCGTCCAGGCGCCACGATCGGCGTCGGGGGTCAGGGTCCAGAGCCCTTTGCGGGTTCCCAGGAGCAGCATGCTGCGGAACCTACTCAACTCGTGTGGCGACGGCATCGGACCTGCCCGGTCTCCAATGGGCCGAACAGCCCATTGCGCCGTTTGTTGCGAATTGGGCAGGTATCGAGCGCGGCGTATCGAACCTTATGTCCCGATCGTCACAAATTTTGTGGTGCTGTCTGCGGGCGACCCTGGGGGTCGGCCGCCTCACAGCAAGGGCGGACTCTTGACCATCACCTCCTCGGGCTCGGCCCGCTGGCGCACCCGCGCCGTAGCCGCTGGTGTTGCCGCTGCGATCTTCCTCGCCGGCGCGCCGTTGATCGCGCGCGCGGCGACAACGCGCGTGGCCGAATGCGGCACGACGGACGACGCGTCGGTCATCCAGGCCGAGATCGATGCCTCCTCGCCTGGTGACACCGTGGCGATCAGCGGCACCTGCGACCTCAGCACCGTCCCCGCTCATGGCGGCGACGTGTGGAGCATCACCGACGCCGCCGTGGTGGTCGACAAGGCCATCACGATCACGAGCGCCGGTGATGCCCGCTCGGCCGTGCTGCGCGGCAGTGGCCAGCAGGCCGCCATCCTCGTCGCCCCGCAGGGCGACGGCGCCACGATCAAGGGCTTGACCTTCGACCTGCTCGGCCGGGCCGTCGTCGTGTGGAACGCCAGCGATGTGACCATCGGCGCTGCCGGCGGCATCAACAACGACAACGCCAACCGCATCACAGGTGGGCCCACGATGAACCAGGCGATCCTCGCCCTGAGCAACTGGCTCGGCGCCGACGACGTGTACGGCCGGGCCATCGTCGACGTTGCCGGCCGTCCTGGCCCCGTCACCATGTCGCTGGCCGGGGAGAACCTGACCAACCTCAAGGTGCTCGGCAACTACATCTCCTACGCCCCCGCCGGCGAGCCCGACCCCACGGCATACGACATCGTGGCCATCGACGTACGCCAGCGCACCCCGGGTGCAGACGGGATCCAGATCCAGGCCAACGCCGTCGGCATGGGCACCAGCGAGTTCCCGTCCACCAACATGAACGGCGTCCGCGTGTTCGCGCACTCGCTCGAGCCCATCACCGACGTCAACGTCGACGGGAACAACCTCGGTCGCACGGAGGAGCTCGAGGGCACCCCGGCCGAGGGGGCCGCTGATGTTCAGGCGGCCGGACGAGTCGGCATCCTGCTGCACCGGGTCGAGGGCTTCAGCGTCAACGGCAACGGTGTGCGAGTGCGGCTCAGCCCCACGGCCATCCCGATGCCCGGTGGCGGCATCGTCGTCGCTGACTCCAGCGACGGCCACATCAACGACAACGGGATCATCGAGCTCGCCGATCCGTCCACGGCAGCCGCCGACCTCGGCGCCATCGGTGTGATCGACGACTTCGCGAAGCTGTTCGGCAACCGCGTCGACACGCTGCCCACCGCCGACATCGGCATCGAGGGCAACATCATCGGCCTCGTCAACGGCGAATCACCTGGCATCGGCGCCCAGAAGGGCATCGTGCTCAACGGTGTCGTCCGCCCGTTCGTGACCGACAACACCGTCAAGTTCAGCTCGCTCGATGCCATCAACATCGGCACCGCGGTGAGCGGCCCCGGCGACCCCACCGTCTCACCGGGCGTGCAGACGCTTCAGGGCACCGTGGCCGAGGCCATCGTCTGCCACAACTTCCTCGACGTGACCGGAGCCGACGAGTTCTCCTACGACGCGCAGGAAGAGATCACCGCTGAGGCGGTGACCGGCTCGGCCTACCCCGGCGGGTACAGCGCGGTGAACTCCGACTGCTTCCCGACGGTCACGCTCGACCCGGCCACGGGCCCGGTGGGCGTGGGCCAGGACCTGGTCGTCAACGTGGCGACCCTGCCGAACTACGACATCGCCGTGAACCTCAACGACAGCGATCCAGGGCAGCCCCCGGCGCACACCCCGAACCTCCTCAAGGACGTCCACGTGGGTCCGACGGGCCGCGGCAGCGCGACCTACACGGCCGCCGAGCTGCAGGGCCAGAAGGACGGCATCCTGAGCGTGACAGCCCTCGTGTACCTGAACAACAGGTACTGGCAGGACACGGCCACCACCACGTTGGCCGCGCACCCGACCGGCCTCCCGGCTGGCACGGTGACGCTGAACGACGGTCCTGATGCGTTCACCAACGCGAGCGAGGCTCACGCCAACATGGCGGTCTCCTGGACGACGGCCAGCGACCCCCGGGTCACCAGTGCAACCGTGTGGTTCGCTGACTCGTCGGGCAACGCGCCGGCCGGCTGCGGGCCCAAGTCCGTCGGGGTGAGCGGCACCGACTCCCTGAGCGCAGCCTGCGCCGACCAGCTCGACGACGGGCCGTACACATTCAACGCGCGTTGGCATGGCACGGGTGGCCTCACCTCGGCGACGTCGAGCGTCCTGTCCACCATGGACACCACCCTCAGCACTCCGGTGATCACCTCTCCGGCCGCCAACTTCGTGTCGGGCACCGACACGGTCAGCGTCTCGGGATCCGGCGATGCCGGGGACTCCATGGCGGTGACCATCGGTGGTGTCACCAAGACGGTCGCCGTGAACGGCGCCGGTGCGTGGACCACTCAGTTCACGCTCATCGACGGCGTGTACAGCGTCAAGGCCAACGCCACCGATGCGGCCGGCAACAGGGCCAGCTCCCTGTCGGTCCCCTTCCGGGTGATCACGTCCGGTACCGCTCCGGTCGCTCCCGTGGTGACCACGCCGGCCAACGACGCTGACGTGCCTGGCACGTTCAGCATCTCGGGCACCGCCACGGCGGGCAACGTGGTGGTGGCGTCCATCGGTGGCATCGAGCTCGGGCGAGGCACTGCGGCGCCCTCAGGTGCGTTCACGCTGAGCGGCACTCGACCTGACGGCACCTACGTCGTCGACGTCGTGGCCACCGACAACGTCGCTCGTACCAGCCCGGCGGTGTCGCTGACGCTGCACGTCGACGGCACTCGGCCCACGGTCGCGGCTGCCAGCCCTGATCTGGTGAACGCGCCGGGCGCAGTCACCCTGTCGGGTACCGCGGCCGACAACCGGAAGGTGGCCACCGTGGTCATCCAAATGACCAATGCGGTCACGGGGGCCAACGTCGGCGCCCCGATCGTGGCCACCTGCAGCTGCGGGGCCAACGCGGCAACGTGGACAGCCAGCGTCACGGCTGCCCCTGGCGTGTACACGGCGGTCATCGCCTCGATCGACTCGGCGGGCAACGTGTCGACCTACCAGCGGGTCACCTTCGTCAAGACCGGCTGATCGGCTCTGTGAGCCGGAGCGGCAGGGCCCTCCCGAGCGGGAGGGCCCTGCCGCGCTGACCTCTCTGTGGTCGGAACCGGCGTCGATCCGGTGACCTTCCGCTTTTCAGGCGGACGCTCTGCCTACTGAGCTACCCGACCGTGACCCCCAGATGGAGGGCTCACGAACGGTACGGACGAGGGGCACGGACTGCAAGTCCGTACACGTGAAATGGCGGCTCAGGCAACTTTTCGCCCAAACGGGGAGGGATCCCACATCGCGGGCACGAATCCATACCCCAAGAGCACACCCGAAGCGGGTTGCTCGGCCGGGCGGCGCTGGGTCGACCCATCTCGACACAATGAGGGCAACCACATGATGACGAAGAAGCCAGGTCTTTCGACGCGGCGTGCTCGAGGGCTCGCCACGGCCTTGGTCGGGGCGATCGTCCTCGCCGGGGCTCCGATGATGATGGCGAACGCCTCGACCCACGAGCCCCCTGCTCCGGTCGTCCCCGCCGGCACCGTCACGCTCGACGACGGCCCCGATGCGTTCACCAACGCCGCCGAGGCGCAGGCCAACAAGCCCACCGTCACGTGGACGGCGGCAGCCAGCGCTCCCGTCGGCACAACCACCACCTCGTGGTTCGCCCCCACGTCTGGCCCGAACCCGGGTGTCAGCCCCGGCGCCGCTTGCGGTCCGTGGTCCGGTCAGCCCGCGAGCTCCGTGTCCGGCAGCCTCACCGCGGCCTGCGCCGCCTTGCTGCCCGAGGGCGGCTTCGGCTTCAACGTGAAGTGGGTGTCGGGCACCGACGAGTCGACGGTGGTGACCGCGACCTCGACGATGGATCGGGTTGTGGCCGCCCCGGCGATCACCCCTGACGCGACGATCCACCCCCTCACCCCCCCCGGTCTCACCCTGAACGGGACGGGCGCTGCTGACCTCGCGAGCATCACGGTGAGCACGCCGAGCAAGGTCGCCAAGACGGGGACGGTCAGCTCGCCCGGGGCATGGTCGGCCACGTACACGTCCTCGTTCACCGAGGGCAAGCACTCGTTCACGGCGACCGCCACCGACCTCGCGGGCAACGTGTCCGCGGCCTCGGCACCGCAGATCATCAGGTTCTCCGCCTCGGCAGTGGCCCCCGCCGCTCCGGTCGTGACGTCGCCGGCAACCAACGCCGACATCCCGGCCAGCGTCGGCTTCACGGGCACCGCCCCAGCAGGGACGGTCGTGATCCTCACGACGCCGATCGGAAGCCCTCCGGTCGACACAGAGCTGGGTCGAGCGACCGCTGCTCCTAACGGGAGCTGGGCCATCGGGGTCAGCGGCCTCGCTGCCGGGCAACGTGCCTTCACCTTCACGGCCACCGACAACGTGGACCGCGTGAGCGCCGACGTCGTCAGGAACCACTTCGTCGACAACGTGAAGCCCGTCATCGCCATCACGCAGCAGAACAGCTCGTTCTACTCGAGCGGTCAGGCCGTGGTGAAGGGCAATGCCGTCGACAACCGCGCCGTGATCAGCCGGGTGGTGGTGCAGCTCAAGAACGCAGTGACCGGACAGCTGGCCGCACCGATGGATGCCACCTTCAACGTGGTGAACGTCGCAGCGGTTGGCGATCCCGAGGACGTTGGCTACGTGCCGGCGTACTCGTACTGGACGTGGAGCCTCACCTTCACGCCCCCCGTCGGCGCATGGTCGGGGCAGGTGTTCGCCGTTGATGCCGCGGGCAACGTCTCGAACGCCGCCAACATGACCACCTTCGTGTCCGCCGTCCCGCCCGCGGGACCCTGAGCACCTCGGTACACGAGTAGGTCCGACCGTTCGGACAAGCAGTCGAACAAGCAAGAAGGGCCCTCCCGCAAATGGGAGGGCCCTTCTCGTTTCTGGCGGTCCCGACGGGATTTGAACCCGCGACCTCCGGCTTGACAGGCCGGCGTGCACTCCAAACTGCACCACGGGACCGTGGTGACTCACTTGCTCACCGCACCCCCAACGGGATTCGAACCCGTGCTGCCGGCGTGAAAGGCCGGTGTCCTAGGCCGCTAGACGATGGGGGCTTGGGACACCTGACGGCAGCCCGGGATTGCTCCCCGTTGAGGGTAGG
>JBQTKH010000043.1:0-3638 GCA_052386335.1 Microthrixaceae bacterium | reverse complement strand
ACAGACACTGGTTGCAGGTCCTGGCGGACCTGCTCGCCGTAGGTAACCCGCGTCCCGACACGCGCACAACGCGCGATCCCATCCCTGACTCCGCTTGACCACCCCCGCTTCTTCAGGGATGCAGGTCTGAATCGGCCTGGGATCCCCGGAGACTCCGTACCTTGGAAGCGAGGATGGAGTCATGGGATCAACGAGTGGGCAGCGGCGTAGGCCGCAGAAGTATCCGGAGGAGCTGCGCGAGCGGGCGGTGCGGATGGTGTTCGAGGTCCGCGAGGAGACGGGTGAGAAGCACGGCGTGATCGGCCGTGTCGCTCGCGAGCTCGGCGTCGGCGCCGAGTCGTTGCGCAACTGGGTACGTCAGGCCGAGATCGACACGGGCCGCCGTGGAGGGACCTCGACGGCGGACGGGCAGCGGATCGCGGCGTTGGAGAAGGAGAACCGAGAGCTGCGGCGGGCGAACGACATCCTCAAGGCAGCGTCGGTTTTCTTCGCGACCGAGCTCGACGGTCGACCGAAGAGGTAGTCGCGTTCATCGGCGCCCACCGGGCCAGGCGGTCCGGTGGGCTTCGATGGGGGGTCGAGCCGATCTGCGATTCACTCGAGGTCGCCCCTTCCACTTACTACGACGCCAAGGGTCGCCCGCTCTCGGCGCGGGCGGTGCGAGACGCGCAACTGGCGCCGAAACTGCGGGCGCTGTGGGAGCGGAACTACTCGGTCTACGGGCGCCGCAAGCTCACCGAGGCGGCCCGCAAGGCCGGCCTGGAGATCGGCCGTGACCAGGTGGCCCGGCTGATGCGCAAGCTCAGCATCCGCGGCGCCAGCCGCTCGAAGAAGCGCTTCACGACGAAGGCCGATCCTGCGCACGTGCGGGCACCGGATCTCGTGCAGCGTGACTTCACCGCCACGCGCCCGAACGAGAAGTGGGTCGCCGACTTCACCTACTGCTCGACCTGGAGCGGGATCGTCTACGTCGCGTTCGTCATCGACGTGTTCTCGCGTCGCATCGTCGGCTGGAAGGCGGCGCGCACGATGCACACCAGCCTGGTGCTCGACGCCCTGAACATGGCCGCCTGGACCCGGCGCGGTGTCGACCTCGACGGCGTGATCTGCCACAGCGACGCCGGCAGTCAATACACCTCGATCGCCTACACCGAACGGCTGGAGGACATCGACGCCGCTCCTTCGATCGGCACCATCGGCGACAGCTTCGACAACGCCATGGCCGAGTCGGTCATCGGACTGTTCAAGACCGAACTGCACCGCAACCCTGCCGCGCTCGCCCGCAACCGCGGGTCCTGGCGCGGCCTCGACGACCTCGAGATCGCGACCTGCGGCTGGGTGTCGTGGTTCAACGACGAGCGGTTCCACGGCGAGCTCGACGACCTCACCCCCGCCGAAGTCGAAGCCGACTACCGTCACCGATCTCACGCCACCGCGGCATGAGAAACCAACCCACCGAGTCTCCGGAAGACCCAGGCCGATTCAGGTCCTGCGGACCTGCTACCGGTAGGCGGGGCGCCCAGTATGCGCGCCGGGCGCGACCGCCTACGACTGCGTGCCTCAGCGCCCTCGAGGACCCTTTCGAGATGCAGCGGTTCTCAGGTCGCTTAAGCGGCTACCGGTAGGCGGCGGGGTGGTTTTACCGGTAGGCGCTCCGACGGTGGGAGCGCCTACCGCTGCGCCTACCGTTTTCGAAACGACGGGAAGCGTTGGGAAGCGACGGGAAGTCTCCGCGCGTTTGTCGCTTCCCAACACGCTCGGCGTGTGTCATGAATCGGGTGTGGCCCACATCGAGCGACGTCGACGTCGCGGACAGAGCGTGTGGCGAGCGCGCTACCGCGGTTCAGACGGACGCGAACACTCACGCAGCTTCGATCGGCGCGTCAATGCCGAGGCATTCCTCACCAAGGTCGCGCATTCGAAGCTGCGCGGCGAGTGGCACGATCCCGCGCTCGGACGTACGACGTTCGCGGAGTGGACCGACCAGGTCGAGCGCTCACGGGTCAACCGGCGCACGTCGACTCGCGCTCGTGATGCCACGCTCCTGCGGACCCGGGTGCTGCCGACGTTCGGCACCCAGCAAGTCGCCCGGATCTCGACCACCGACGTCAAGGCCTGGGTCGCCGAACTCGAAGCCGTCGGCCTGGCACCGGCGACGATCCGCAAGTGCTACCAGCTGCTCGCCCGCGTCCTCGACGAGGCGGCCGAGGCGGGGCTGATCGCGGCGTCGCCGTGTCGGCGCGTCCAGCTGCCGCCTGATCTTCGCTCTGAGCCCGCTCTGCTCACGCCTGAGCACGTCTCGGCGATCGCCGAGACCATCGATCGCAGGCATCGCGCCCTCGTCCTGACGGCCGCGTATACCGGGCTGCGCTGGGGCGAGCTGACCGGACTGCGCGTCCAACGGATCGACTTCCTGCGGCGACGCATCGACGTCGCCCAGATCCTGATCGAGGTCGACGGTGAGCTGAGCTTCGGCCCGCCCAAGACCCGCACGTCACGGGCCCAGGTGAGCTTCCCGCCGTTCCTCGCCGACGAGCTCGCCGCTCACGTCGCCGCCTTCCCCGACCAGGAGCCCCAACGCGGACTCGTCTTCACGAGCGACGACGGGGCACCGCTGCGGCGGTCGAACTTCCGCCGACGGGTCTGGATTCCCGCCGTCGGTGCTGCAGGCGCGCCGCCGGCAGCGCGGTTTCACGACCTGCGGCACGCCTGCGCGTCGTGGCTGATCCACGCCGGCGCCAATCCGCTCGAGGTCGCTGCCAAGCTTCGCCACGCGCGCGTGACGACCACACTGGCGACCTACGGGCACCTGTTCCCGGGCACCGACGAGCGCCTCGATGTGCTCTTGGCCGAGACCTACGAGAGCGCAGCAGCGCCGGATAGCCTTGGATCGTGGCCAGCCGAGCCGAGAACTTCGATCCCGTGATCGTCCTGATCGAGGACGACGAACCGACGATGACGTTCGACGAGTGGCTCGCGCGCCTCGCGGAACGTGAGCCGGTAGACCTGGGCACCACCGCCGCCGAGCTCCTCGCCGAGGCCCGCGCCGCCGGAGAGGTTTGACGCGCCGCCTCGTTCTCGACGCGGCCGCTGGTGTCGAGCTGCTCCTGAGGACAGAGACCGGCCAACGGCTCGGCGATCGGCTGCCGAGCGACGCTGAGGAGTGGGTTCCCGAGGTCTACTTCGCCGAGGTGGCGGCGACCCTCCGCCGTGCCGAGCTGGCCGGCCGGCTGACCCCAGAACGGGCCTCGGTCGCGCTCGACGATCTCCTCGCCGGGCCGCTACGCCGAGTGCAGGTGAAGGCGCTGCTGCCCGAGGCATGGACGCTGCGGCACAACGTCACGATCACCGACGCGCTGTACGTCGTGCTCGCCCGGCACCTGGCCGACGCGCTGGTAGGCGGCGACCTGTAGCTCGCGGCGGCACCGGGGCTCGCCGTGGAGATCGTCGCGCCCCCCGCGTCCTGAGCGAGTTCGCCGCGAGTGTCGCGGACGTCCCGCGGCCCAGCCGCGGCCCACGTACGCCCTGGCGCGAATCCGCGGGGGCGCGCACCCCCGCTGACCTGGAGGTTCAGTGTGGGCGGTAGAGGATTTGCACCTCTGACCCCTTGCGTGTCGAGGAAGTGCTCTCCCCCTGAG
>JBQTKH010000042.1:0-25980 GCA_052386335.1 Microthrixaceae bacterium | reverse complement strand
CGGCTATGTCGTGCTCGCGCAGGCGGACGACGCGGCGTCTGCCCGCGTGGCCTCTCGGGAGCATGCGCCCGATGTCGTCGTGCTCGATCTGGTGATGCCCGGCGCGGAGGGGCTCAGCGCGCTGCGCGAGATCCTCGGCGACAACCCCACCCAGCCGGTGCTGGTGATCTCGAGCTTGTTCGACCCGGTCATCGAAGACGAGGTCGTCGCGCTTGGCGCGTGGTACCTCGAGAAGGCCGAGGGCCTCGACGCCCTCGAGCACACCCTCGACGACATCGTGTCGCTGTCGAGCCAAGGTCGCTGAATCCGCGTCGAGCGGGTGGCGGCACGTGCCACCATCACGGCGTGGACATCGAGGCGTTGCGGCAGGAGTACGAGACGACCCCCCTCGACGTGGGCGACCTCGCGCCGACCCCCGTCGAGCAGATCGAACGGTGGCTGGCCCGCTGGTTGGAGGTCGCGCCCAACGAGCCGACTGCGATGGTCCTCGCCACCGCCGATGCCGCCGGTCGCCCGACCGCGCGCAACGTGCTGCTCCGCGGGATCGACGAACGGGGCCTCACCTTCTTCACCGGCTACGAGAGCGCCAAGGCCCGCGATCTCACCGTCAACCCGCAGGCGACCCTCCTGTTCAGCTGGGTTCCCGTGTTGCGTCAGATCCACATCGGCGGTCGGGTCGAGCGCGTGGCTGCCGCCGAGAGCGACGACTACTGGGTCACCCGGCCGCGGGGCAGTCAGGTGGCGGCGTGGGCGTCGGAGCAGTCGGCAGTGCTCGCTGACCGCGCCGAGCTCGACGCCCGCGTGGCCGAGGTCACGGTCCGGTTCGAGGGGATCGACATCCCCCGACCTCCCGACTGGGGTGGGTACCGGCTCGTGCCGGACACCGTCGAGCTCTGGCAGGGTCGCCCGAACCGCTTGCACGACCGGCTGCGCTACCAGCGCCCGCCCGGTCACCCCGATGCGTGGGAGGTCGTCCGCCTCAACCCCTGACCCCAATGGTGCTCGAGTCGCTGCGTCGCGGTCTTCGCGACGGGATCCCTCAAGAACCCGCGGGGTTCCAGGAGAGGGCGGCGGCGGTCAGCGCGTCGACGAGGTCGACGCCGTGCGGCACCGGCTCGGTGTCGGGGAGGTGCGCCCACATCGGCACGCGGCTTCGGGTGCGCGGCGGCAGCTCGAGCTGCACACCGGCTTGGGCGCACCGGTTGACGGGGTTGGCGCGGTGCACGCCCCGGAGCTCGCGGGGGATGGCGTCGAGATCGTCGATGACGGCGTAGGTCGGCATGCCGACGCGCAGGTGCGAGGCGACGTGACCCGCGAGCACCCGGTTCGCACCGCCGACGAGCAGCGTCGTCCACATCCCAGCGCGCCCGTAGCCGTGGATGGCGACGGCAACCTCCACGTGGTCGAGGAACGACGCGAGCGCCGGTGACTCCTCGGGCATCACCTCGACGGAGGGGATGTGCCAGCGCAGGTCGATCGGTTGGCGCACGGCGTAGAGCGATGCCCCGCTGGCAGCCGCCGCGGCTGAGGCGATGCCGTCGGTGCCCTCCTCGAGGTTGCCGCCGTGGAAGGCCATGAACCCGAACGACGAGCGCAGCGTCAGGTCCTCCTCCACGCCGTCGAGCGCGAGGAGCTCCGCGAAGCGTCCCAACGTCGGCGTCAGGACCGGCGGCGCGTGCGCACGCCGAAGGTGGCGGTGAGCGCGGCGGACAGCGCCAGCGCGAGGAGCAGGCCGATGCGGGTGGGTCCGGTGTCGTTCACCCACCGCGCGATCGAGTCGGACCATCCGGTGACGAGGTCGACGGCCTGCGACCCGTTGCCCTCACCGGCCCGCACGCGCATCTCGTACCAGCCGTAGTGCGCGAGGTAGGCCCCCGCGAGCACGAGCACGCCGCCGGAGATGCGGGTGACGAAGGGGAGTGCCCGCCGCAGCCACTGCACGATGCTCTGTCGGGCCATGCCCATGCTCACCGTGAGGGCGAGCAGCACGAGCGTCATGCCGAGGGCGTACGCGACGAACACGGCGAGGCTCGACACAAGGTTCTCGCGTCGGAACGTGCCGGCCACCGCGCCGGTGAACAGCGGCAGCGCGCACGAGATCGACGCGATGGCGTAGGACACGCCGAACACGAACATCGACTGCCCGCTGCGCTCACGCCCGCCGCGGTTCAGCTTCGGCAGCATCACGATCGGCTCGAACCCGCGGAGCATGGCGATCCCGAGCACGACGAGGCCGGCGCCGATGACGATCGTTGCCCACGGCGTCCAGCGATCCACCGATGCCGAGACGTGGTAGATCGCCAGGCCGACCGCGCTGAAGACGGTGAGGAAGCCGGCCGACACCGACAGCCCAACCGCGAGCGACCGAGCGACGCTGGAGCGCACGTCGCGGTCGTGCCCGTCGAGGCCGAGGAAGTAGCTGAGGTACGCCGGCAGCATGGCGAACCCGCACGGGTTCACGGTGGCCAGCATCCCCGACCCGAACGCGATGGCCAGGGGGGCGTTGATCACGCCGACACGCCGAGGTTGTCCAGGATGAGCTCGCGCAGCGCCGTGGCGTCGAGCTTGCCGGCGTGACGGGCGACGATCGTGCCGTCGGCGTCGAGCAGCACGGTGGTAGGCAGCGAGGTGCCCCCGAGCGCGGTGATCACCGAGGCGTCCTTGTCCTGGGCCGTGCGGTAGGTGATGCCGGTGCGGGCCACGAGTGCGAGCGCGTCCTCGGGGCGGTCTTGCAGCGCGAGGCCGAGGAAGGTGACCTGGTCGCCGAGCTCCTGGTGCACCTTTTCGAGGTCGGGCATCTCGGTGATGCACGGCGTGCACGTCGACGCGAAGAAGTTCACGAGCACCGGCCCGCCGCGGAGCGACGACAGCGCCACCCGTTCGCCCTCGAAGCTGGTGAAGATGGCGCCATCCGGATCCTCCGCGGTGAGGGCGACACCGTCAGTGCGGGCGCTCGTGCCGTCGTCGGAGAGGAGCGCGTAGGTGCCCACCGCCGCCGCGAAGGCGACCACGGTGGACAGCGCGATCACGCGCAAGGGCAGACGGCGGGACGGCTCCGACACGGGGACGACGGTATCGCCGGCCGGGGGCGCCCCACACGTCGGCCGGACGCGCATCGACCCGGCCGCGTGGGGCCGGGTCGACGCGTCGGGTGGGCTGGACCGTGGGGCAGGCCGGGGGTCGGCGTGGGCGACCCGCACGTCGGGGGGACTCGTGCGGATGCTGCCGTCGCCCCGGCCCGCCCGGAACGGTGACCTCAGCCTGGGGCCGCCGCCTCGCGGCCCCAGGCATGATCTGGTGTCAGGACTGCCGTCACGCGCTCTTGTAGACGATGCGCTCCTGCAGGTGGGCGGGGACCGGGATCTCCGGGAAGTGGTCCTCGGCCCGGGCGACCTTGGGTGGTCGCCCCCGACGACGCGTGCTCGGCAGCACGCGCCCGTTCAGGAGGAGCTGGCCGCCCCAGACGCCCCACGGCTCGCGCCGCTCCAGGGCCCCCTCGAGGCACTCCGCCATCACCGGGCACTTCGCGCAGACCTGCTTGGCCTTGGCGATGTCCTGCAGCTCCTCGGAGAAGAACAGGCCGCTCATCGTGCCGGACAGGTCGTTGCAGCGGGCATGGGCCCACCAGTCCCTGTTGGTCTCGGTGGGCTCAGGCCCGCCGGGTTGGTCGAACTCGTACTCGTAGCGCTCGGGCAACATCGCCCTGCCCCCTTGATCGTCTTCGGATGGTCTCGGTGGTCGGATGGGTCTGGGTGGTGGTCATGGGTCCGGGGGCCAAGAACGACAAAGGCCGCCGGGTGAATCCCGACGGCCTCTTGGCGGTTCTGCATCTCGCTGGCGTGTGCCTATGGCGAGTGCTCCAAGAGGGGCCGGGTCGGGCGGTTCTTGCGGAGGTTGAACACCATGAAGGTGGCCGGCTTCGCAATTGCGCCCGTGGTCCAGGTGGCGGACGGATGGGTACCGGACACCTGGTGCTGCGCGGTGACGCCATAGGAGGCGGCAGCTGCAGCGGCGGGACGGCAGGCCATCGACGACGCCACGGGTGCCGCGACGCGGAGGCGCGCGACACCGGCGTGGGCCATGTGGCCTGCCATCGTCAGCGTGGTCTCCATCGTCACGGGCTCCTGGGGTGGGGTCGTGCCCGGGTCGGCGACCCGAGTGCAGGCATCGGATCACGGCGAGCGCGGAGGCGTCAACCGCATTTACGACATTTTCTCGCGAGTACCGTGCCACGCGATGACGACGGCGCCGGGCGGGGGGTTCAGCGAGCTGGTGCCGCGCCCGTCGGCGGGGCGCTCGTTCGAGGAGTCGCGCCGGGTTCGCCTCGGCGACGTCAGCCCCGGTGGCCGCCTCCGTCTCGATGCGGCCACCCGCTACCTGCAGGACCTCTCGGCCGACGACACCGCCGATGCGGCGCTGCCCGATGCGGAGTCGTGGGTGGTGCGCAAGACGGTGATCGAGGTGCGCGCCTTCCCCCGCTACCTCGAGCGGCTCGACCTCGCCACCTGGTGCTCAGGCACCGGCAGCCACTGGGCTGAGCGGCGCATCAGCATCCTGGGCGAGGCGGGCGGCGCGATCGAGGCGGCCACCACCTGGGTGCACATGGACCCGGTCGCAGGTCGGCCCAAGCGGGTGCCCGAGAGCTTCCATGCGCTCTACGGCGACGCTGCCGGTGGTCGACGCATGAAGGCCCGGCTCGAGCACCCCGACCCGCCCGTCGACGCGCCCGCGGCGCCGTGGGCGCTGCGCTTCACCGACTTCGACGTGCTCGACCACGTGAACAACGCCGCGTACTGGGAGCCGGTGGAGGAGGCGCTGTCGAGCCGACGCGCCCTGCGGGCCCCGCTGCGCGCCGAGGTCGAGCACCGCACCGCGATCGAGCGCGGTGCGTCGGTGGAGGTCGTCACCGTCGACGACGGCGCCGCGCTGCGGGTCTGGGTGGTCGCTGACGGCACCGTCGCCGCCTCCGCCCTCGTCGCCCCCCTCCCCTAACCACCCCGTTCTCTGCACCGCCACCACGGCTATTCGATGCTGGCAGTGCACAGATCCCGGGGGTTGGGGGTGGGGGGCGGTCAGACGAGGTGGTAGTGGAGGGTGCCGCGCTCGTCGTGCGATTCGGCCTCGCCGATGGCGCGGAGGTGCTCGAGGTGGGCGTAGGTCTCGCTCTCGGCCATCTGGCCCCACGACCGCTCCTTGAAGAGGCGGTGCGACAGGGCCTCGACGCTGGCCGAGCCGAGCTCGGCCGCCGCGGCGCGCAGCGTGTCGAGGCGCTCCTGGTGGTGGTCGTGGATCTCCTTGGCCCGCCCGGCGAGGTCGTGGAACGGATGGCCGTGCGCGGGGAGCACGAGCCCGACGCCTTCGAGGGCCGCCACCTTGTCGAGCGAGCTGAAGAACTCGGTGAGCGGGTCGGCGCCGGCCACGAGGCCCGAGATGTGCGGCGTGATCGTGGGCAGCACGTGGTCGCCCGACAGCACGATGCCCTCGACGGGGTCGTAGAGGCAGAGGTGGTCGTTGGTGTGGCCCGGGGTGTGCAGCGACACCCACTCGCGCCCGGCGAGGGTGATGATCTCGGCGTCGTCGACGCGGCGGGTGGGCGCGGGCGTGCGCACGAAGCGGCGCAGCGCGGTGCGATAGAAGCCGAACTTCAGCCGGCGCGAGAGCGGGGGCCTGAACGTGGAGTCGGTGCGCCACGGCATCACGCGACCGAAGGGCGTGGCCGGGGGGCCGGCGTCGTCGTCGACCGCTTCGTCGTCGGCCGGGTCGAACCAGGTGCTGAAGCTGCGGTGGGTGATCACTTCGGCGCCGTACGTGTCGCGCATCCGGCCTGCACCACCGAAGTGGTCGGGATGCGAGTGGGTGACGATCACCGTGTGCACGTTCTTGGGCTTGTAGCCGGCCTGCTTCAGGCGATCCACGAGCGCTCGCCACGACGGCGGGCCTGGCAGGCCCGGGTCGACGATGGCCACCCCGCGCTCGTCCTCGAGGAAGTAGCAGTTCACGTGGCCGAGGCCGGGCAGCGAGATCGGCAGCTGCGAGCGGAGGATGCTGGGCGCCACCTCGACGACCTCGGTGCTCGCCGGCTCCTGCTCCTGGCGACGGGGACGAGCGGCCCCATGTGCGTGCTCCACGCCCTCGAACCTACTTGACCGGTTGGTCAAGGGCTCCTTCGGCGATGGGAGAAGGCAGGAACACGTGCTCCCGGTACCAGCGCAGCTCCTGGATCGACTCGCGGATGTCGTCGAGGGCGCGGTGGGCGGTGGCCTTGCGGGGCACGGCCTCGAGCGCGCCCGGGTACCACCGGCGCGTGAGCTCCTTGATCGTGGAGACGTCGACCGAGCGGTAGTGCAGGTGCTCCTCGATCTCGGGCAGGTAGATGGCGAGGAAGCGACGGTCGGTGCCGATCGAGTTGCCGCACAGGGGAACCGTGCGCGCCTCGGGCACGTGCTCGCGGATGAACTCGAGGGTGGCCTTCCCGGCATCCTCGAGCGTGATCGTGGACGCCTCGACCGCCTTGGTCAGCCCGCTCGCGGCGTGCATGACCCGCACGACCTCTTCCATGCCGGCCATCGCCTCGGCGGGCTGGTGCACGACGAGGTCGGGGCCCTCGGCCACGATCTCGAGCTCGTCGTCGGTGACGATCGTGGCGATCTCGACGATGACGTGCTTGGCCGGGTCGAGGCCGGTCATCTCGAGATCCATCCAGACGAGCATCGGGCAAGGGTAGTGGTCCGGTACGACAGCGCCGATCGGCTGCGCCCGCTCGGGTGACGTCTGCCGGCGCTTCCCGTCGCCACCGCAGGCGCGCTCGGCCCAAAGGGCGAGTCGGAGCGCGGCGTCGCCCGCGTCTACCTTGACCGGGTGCCCGAGCCGCTCGTCATCCCCGTGGTGCGCCTCGACCCGGATCTGCCGCTGCCGACCCACGCCCGCGCGGGCGACGCCGGCCTCGACGTCATGGCCCGCGAAGACGCCACGCTCGCGCCAGCCGGCGGACGGGCGCTCGTGCCCACCGGGATCGCGTTCGCACTGCCCGAGGGGTACGCCGGGTTCGTGCAGCCGCGCAGCGGTCTCGCCCTGCGCCACGGCGTCACCGTCCTCAACTCGCCCGGCCTGATCGACTGCGGCTACCGAGACGAGCTCAAGGTGCTGCTCGTGAACCTCGACCCCACCGAGCTCTTCGAGATCCACCGCGGCGATCGCATCGCCCAGCTCGTCGTCCAGGCCGTCGCTCAGGTCGAGTGGGCCCCCGTCGACGCGCTCGACCGCTCCGAGCGCGGCACCGGCGGCTTCGGCCACACCGGCCGCTGACCCGGGCCCGTCCACTCGGTTCTCTGGAGCCTCGCGCGCGCATGCCGCGCGTGGGGTTCCGCAGATTGGGGGTGGGCGCTGGGGCCCGGGGGCTGAGCACCCACCCACTCGGTTCTGTGGAACCTCGCGCGCGCATGCCGCGCGTGGGGTTCCACAGATCGGGGGTGGGTGCTGGGTCCGGGGGCTACTCGGCGCGGGTGACGTCGGTGGCGGGCTTGTCGGTGCGCAGGCCGAGGTAGCTGGGGTGGCGGAGGCGGTCGTCACCGGTCCACTCGGCGAAGGCGAGCTCAGCCACGAGCTCGGGCCGCACCCAGGTGGCGCCGCGGGCGATGTCGGGCCGGGGCGGGGGCGGATCGAACGGGCAGTCGTCGATCGCGAGGGGCGCGAGCAGGCCGCCGAGGCGGGCCAGCTCGGCCTCGGTGAAGCCCGTGCCGACCCGGCCGGCGTAGCGCAACGGCCCCCCGTCACCCGCCTGGTCGTGGTAGCCGACGAGCAGCGCGCCGACGCGCCCGGCGCGCCCGCCTTCGCCGGGCAGCCAGCCGCCCACCACCATCTCCTGGCGACGACGCACCTTCACCTTCAGCCACGTGCGGGTGCGCTTGCCGGGTTCGTAGGTGGAGTCAGCGCGCTTGGCGACGATGCCCTCGAGCCCGCGTTCGACGGCGGCGTCGTAGAGCGCGGCGCCGTCGTCGTGGAGCGGCGACAGCCGCCACGACGGAGCGGCCTCGAGCACCCGCTCCAGCAAGGTCCGCCGGTCGCGCAGCGGCATGCCGAGGAGCGAGTGGCCGTCGAGGTGGAGCAGGTCGAACACCACGTAGGTGATCGGCACGTCCGCGGCGCGGCGCTGGGCCTCGGCGGCGTTGCTGATGTGCATCCGTTGCTGCAGCATCCCGAAGCTGGGGCGACCCTCGTCGTCGGTGGCGACGAGCTCGCCGTCGAGCACCGCGTTGGCGACCGGCAGGGCGTCGCCGAGCCCGGCCAGCTCGGGCCATGACGCGGTGACGTCCCGCTCGTTGCCCGACTGGATGCGCACCGCGCTGCCGTCGACGAAGGCCAGCGCCCGCATGCCGTCCCACTTCACCTCGTAGATCCAGCCGTCACCCGTCGGGAGGTCGCTGGCGGTGGCCTTCATCGGCACGAGCGAGCGCGGCAGCGGATCAGGACCCACGCCTGGCAGGCTACGGGCGTGCGGATCGAGGCCTGGCGCGTCCACGACACCGGCCTGGTCGCCGCGCCGGGGCCGTTCCGTCGGCTGCCGGGCGCGGTGCGTCACCACCAGGGCCGCGGGATGGCGTGGCCCGATCGCGTCACGCTCGCGGTGGTCGACGACGAGCTCGTCGGCGACGGCGTCGGCACGTGGCCGCTCGACGAGGTGCGCGTGCGCCACGGAAGCCCGGGCCCACCCGGCAGCTTCGTGATCCACCTGCCCGACGCCGATCAGCTCCTCGCCGCCGCCGCCGACACCACCACCGCCGCCTTCGTCGCCGCCCTGTCGGGCTGACCGCCGCCGCTGCGGAAGACCAACCACCAGGCGTGGCGACGATCGTCCCCGTTCTCGGGCGGTTTGATGGGCGCAGCGCCCACCGAACCGCCCGAGTTCACATCTGGGCCCCTCCGACGACCGTTCTCGGGCGGTTTCTCCGTCCCGGCGACGGAAAAGCCGCCCGAGTTCGCATGGGGACCTGCCCCCGACCGTTCTCGGGCGTTTTGATCGGCGCAGCGCCCACCGAACCGCCCGAGTTCGCATGGGGGCTCGTCGCCGCGCCCGCGTCTCGGGCCTAGCGTGCGGCGGACCGAGCGGCCGACGAGGGGGACGACGACATGACCGAGCTGGTGCTTGCGGGACAGGCGGCGCTGATCACCGGTGGGGGCAGCGGCATCGGCCTCGGCTGTGCGCGCCATCTGCTGCGCGACGGCGCGTCCGTCACGCTCGCCGGTCGTGGCCAGGAGCGGCTCGACGCCGCAGTGGCCGAGCTGAAGGCGGAGGCGCCGAAGGGCGCGGAGGTGCGAGCGGTCACCTGCGATGTGGCCGACGAGGACGACGTGGCCGCGGCCGTCGCCGCCGCGTCGATGATCACCGGCGTGCTGCAGATCTGCGTGGCGTCGGCGGGCACGGGCGGCCTCGCCCCCGTGATCGCGATGCCCGCCGAGGAGTGGCGGCGCATCCTCGACATCAACCTCACCGGCGCGATGTTCACGCTCAAGCACGCCGGCGAGGCGATGGTGCGCGCCGGCGGCGGAGCGTTCGTGGGCATCTCGTCGATCGCGGCGCCCCTCACCCACCCGTTCATGTCGGCCTACTGCGTGTCGAAGGTCGGCCTCGAGGCGCTCATCCGCACCGCCGCCGACGAGCTCGGCCGGGCCAACGTGCGCGTCAACGCAGTGCGCCCCGGCATCGTGCCCACGGAGCTGGCCGCGCCCTTGGAGCAGGACCCAGAGGTGCTCGCCGACTACCTCGCCCAGATGCCGGTGAGCCGCACGGGCACGGTCGACGACGTGGGCGCCCTCGTCCGCTTCCTCTGCGGCCCCGAGTCATCGTGGATCACCGGGCAGTGCATCGGCGTCGACGGCGGACACCACCTCCGCCGCGGCCCCAACGTGGAGCACTGGGCCCGCGCGGTCTACGGCGACGACATCGTCGACGGCCACCTCAGGTGATCAGGGGCCGGTCTGCCATCGCACCTTGACAGCTACGGACCCCACTCGGGCCTGACGCGGACGAGCGAGCCGCGGGTGAGCCAGAGCCGCTTGCCCTTGAGCCAGCCCCCATCGACCTCTACCAGGGCGAATCCGAGCTGAGGCCAGCCGCGGACCCGAACCACACGACCCGATGTGCCACCGAGCAACTTCCCGGCGCTGATGACGCGGTCGCCCGCCCGTAGCCGTCGGAATCGCACCTCACCATCATGCCGTGACTTCCCTGCCTACCGACCGGTAGGTAGGCTGGCGGGATGCTGTCGCACGCCGCACTCCTCGCCGAGCTCGAGCCCACGGCTGAACGCCTCCTCGAGCGCCACCTCGCCACCGCCAAAGAGTGGTTCCCCCACGACTTCGTGCCGTGGAGCCGGGGCCGTGACTTCGAGCCTGACTACGAGTGGTCGGCCGACGAGGTCGTGCTGTCCCCCGAGGTGCGCAGCGCGCTCTTCGTGAACCTCCTCACCGAGGACAACCTGCCGTACTACTTCCGCACGATCGAGTCGATGTTCGGTCGCGACTCGGTGTGGGGCACGTGGGCCCGCCGGTGGACCGCCGAGGAGGGTCGCCACTCGATCGTCATCCGCGACTACCTCACCGTCACCCGCGCCATCGACCCGGTCGCGCTCGAGCGCGCCCGCATGGCCCAGGTCGAGTGCGGCGAGGTGCCCGAGCCCGCCACCCCCCAGGATGGCTTCGCGTACGTCGCCCTCCAGGAGCTCGCCACCCGCATCGCCCACCACAACACCGGCAAGCTGCTCGACGACAAGGCCGGCTACGAGGTGATGAAGAAGGTGGCGAGCGACGAGAACCGCCACCACCTCTTCTACCGCGACCTCGTCACCGCCGCCCTCGAGGTCGACCCGTCCGGCATGGTGATGGCGATCGAGCGCCAGGTGCGCACCTTCGAGATGCCCGGCACCGGGATCATCGACTACGAGGCGCACGCCAAGGCCATCGCCAAGGCCGGCATCTACGACTTCCTCGCCCACCACGATCAGATCCTCGTACCGGTCGTGCTCCGCCACTGGGGTGTCGCCGAGCTCGAGAGCCTCTCACCCGAGGCCGAGGTGGCGCGTGCGGCCCTCGTGAAGCGCATCGATCGCATCGGCAAGGCCGGTCGCCGCTTCGCGTCTCGTCGCGACGAGAGCGCCGAAGCGGCCCTCGTGGGCGTCTAGCCGAGATCACCACGTTCGACCGAAGCGTCCCGTGGGGTGCGGTCACGCCACACGTATGCTGCGCCCTGCGCGTCGCCCACCTCTGAGAACGATGCGCCCACCACAGCGGTGTCGCCAGACACTCCGACGCTGACGCCGAAGAGGTCGGCGTCAGCTGCGGACAGGTGCGTCGTCTCGCTCCAGGTCGTGCCCGTCCGTTCGAACACGTACGCCGAGCCTTGGCCGGCGTTGTCGGCGCTGACCTTGTCGAACTCCGCGCCCACCACGATCGTGTCGCCGGACACCGCCACCGACCTGCCGAAGTAGTCCCCATGAGGGGGATTGGCGGCCTTGTCCGTTCCGTCTGAGGCAGTGAGCGTTGCCTGCGGGGTCCACTGCCCGCCGCTGCGGGTGAAGACGTACGCCGCGCCCTGGCCGTTGTGCGCCGGGGCCCCGACAACGATGGTGTCGTCATCGAGCCCCACCCAGAAGCCGAAGGCGTCGCCGGCAACGCCGTTCGGAGCCGTGAGCTCTGCTTGCGCAGTCCAGTGGCCGTCGGTCCGGTTGAACACGTGCGCCGCGCCCAAGCCGCCGTTGTCCCTCGATGCCCCGACAACAGCGGTGTCGCCGTCGAGCGCGACCCTGAAGCCGAACCCACTGCCGAAAACGCCGTCCGGAGGGGTCAGCTTCGCCTGCTGAGTCCAGTGTTCGTCGACTCGGCTGAACAGGTAGGCGGAGCCTTGCGGGGGAGCCCCGACCTCGTCAGCAAGGGTCATTGCGCCGACGAGAACGTCGTCGTCGGACACCGCCACCGAGATCCCGAACTCAGCTAGGGGAAGCCCATCGGTCGCCCTCAGCTTGGCCTGCTCAGTCCACGTTCCCGCTGTCCTCGTGAACACGTAGGCGGCGCCCTGGTCGACGTGGGCGCCGACGTCGTGCCACATCGCACCGACGACGATGGTGTCGCCCGAGATCGCGACCGACCAGCCGAACCTGTCGCCGCGAACCCCGTCCGACGGCGTGAGCTTGGCCTGCTCGGTCCAGCTCTCGCCGACCCGCGTGAACACGTAGGCCGCGCCCGTCCCCATGAACGCAGAGTGGTGCATGTTCGGCGCCCCGACCACGGCGGTGTCCCCGGACACAGCCACATCGTTGCCAAAGTGGCCGAGGGCCGTTCCGTCCGACGGGATCAGCTTGACCAGGTCTTCGGCTGCTGTTCCGTGACGCGTCGTGCCGGCGCCGTCGCCCTCGGTTTGGCTGTGGGCCATGGCCGGCATGGGGATCACCATGGTTGCCGCCAGCCACGCGGCGATCGCCCACGCCGCTGGGCGCCCGCGGGACACCGTCGAACGCGTGCGCCGAAGGCGTCCTCGTCCGGCGGCAGTGAACGCGATTGTGATGCCCTCGAATGCCCGTCTCATCGTTCGGTCTCCGTCTTCTCGTCGTGGCGGGGCATGGGATGCCCGCGATGTCCGATGTGAGGGTCGACCGCCGCGCCGGCGGAGACTTCTGCGGCTGCGGCCTTGCAGCTCACCTCACGGTGGTACAAGTCACGACGTGTCCGAAATGTTCAGAGTGTTCGCACGCTTTCAGCGGAGTGGAAGCGAACCTCCCCTCGAGCGCGCGGACCGATGTTGCTGAAGGCGCCAGTGGTGACCGCGCTTCCGTCCGGCAGGAACGTGATGTTGGTGGCGTAACGCGTCGGGAGCTCGATCGACCCCCGGTACGCGCCGTTCCGAGCGAAGCGCAGCACGCGCCCCTCGCCGTAGACGACGACGTAGAGCTCGCCGTTCGACCCGACCTCCAGACCGTCCGGGCCGGTCCCGGCGTAGGGCGTGTCGTAGCGATCTGAGCGCCTCGCATCGGTGAGCCGCACGAACGTGGCGGGTGGCCCCACCGCGCCGTCGGAGCCGATCTCGAAGCGCAGCACTCGCCCGGCGAGGTGCTCGCTGACGTAGAGGTGCTCCCGCACCGGGTCGACGTGAACGCCGTTGGGGTACCAGAGCGTGTCGGCAACGGTCCGCAGCTCACCGTCCGCGGTGAGGTGCAGCACCCGACCGTGCGGCTCGGTGTCGGCCGAGAAGCGTCCAGAATCGGACAGGTAGACGCCGCCACGTCCGTCGGCGGACGCATCGTTCGGATCCATCAGTGCGTTGCCGTCGACGTCGGCTTCCCAGCGTTGCCGCTCCTCTCCGGCCTCGCTGATGGCCACCAGACGTCGACCGAGATGACAGAGCACGAGGAACCCCTCGGGGCCGTACGGCGCGATGGCGGTCGGTCCGCATCCGCGTTGGGTGAAGAACGTTCGCGCCTCCCCGTCCTCGACCACCGAGACGCGGTCGGCGCCCATCTCCGCGTAGTAGAGCCTGTTGCCGTGGCTGAGCGGACCCTCCGGGTAGGACGCCGCGATCGGATCGGCCAGGTCGACGGTCGACCCGTCGACGGAGAGGGCGACCGTCGCCCCCGAGGCAGCCACGGCCACGATCGCCATCAAGGCACGGCGACGCCGTCGAGAAGCACCAGTCACGGCCGGTCAAGGAGCTGATCGACGGGCGCGAAGTCATCGGTCAGGACCCTCGCGTCGCCCATGAAGCGTTCCAGGGCCGCGCCGCCGATGGCGATCGATTCCGAACCGTCACGTCGAAGCGTCTCGTTCAGCGTCGCCGAGTCGGGCAGGTCATCGCCGCCGATCAGCAGGAGGTTGGACGTCCCGCCGTAGGAGCGCGACAGGACGTTGCTGGGTGCCACCATCGCGACCCCCTTGAAGACAGAGCGGAAGGTCTGTGCTTCGGATCGAGCCAGGTCGTAGTTGCCCGAGTCGATCATGTTCATGACGTAGAGCCCGTTCGGCGCCAGTACGGCGGCGACGTCCTCGAGGAACTCGGTCGTGGTGAGGTGCCAAGGCACGGAGATGCCCGAGAACGCGTCTCCGATGACAAAGGTGGCCGAGCTCGGTTCGGATGTCGCCACCTCGGTGCGCGCGTCGCCGATGCGGGTGGGGAATCGCCCAGCCAGGTCCTCGATGCCCAAGACTGTGGTGACTCGCTCGACCAGCTCCTCGTCGATCTCGTACACCAGGTGCGACGAAGCCGGATAGGTGGTCTCGAAGTACAGGGGCAGCGTGTAGCCCCCTCCGCCCACGTACCCGAACCGAACGTCCGGTTCGAAGCGTTCCGATGCGGTGTCGACGATGGCTGCCATGTCCCGCACGTAGGGGAACTGCAGGTCGAGTGGGTTGGCGACGTTCGTGACGCTGCTGCTGTAGATGTTGCTGCGGATGAGGAAGGTCGACGGCGCGACCTGGTCGATGTTGAGGCACACGTACTTCGTCTCCGCATCGCATGGGAGCTCCCGCCCGAGCTGCGATCCGACGATGCTGCTGAGCACGAGGACGATCACCGCACTGGTACGAAACGGGCCTGGCTCCCCGAGCGCGCGTGCGCTCACGGCCGCCAGCACGAGGCAGGCCGTGCCGCACAGGACGAGGATCTGGCCCGATCGGAGCGTCCCGACGAGGACGAACCCGGCACCGAAGTTCCCGAGGAGCGCTCCGCCCGTGCCGATCGCCGACACCGCCCCCGCCACCGAGCCGAGCTTCCGCGATCCCTCGCCGATCGATCTGAGCACGGTGGGAGTGATCGCGCTCAAGGCGACAGTCGGCACGAGTAGGCCGCTTGCTGCCAGGTAGAGCGCCCCGGACGGATCGTTGGGGCGAGCGTTCGGCCCAACGATCCGGATGATGTAGGGCGACGCGATGAGCGACGCCCCGCCGAGGGCGAGTGATCCCACCAACAGGGCTCTCGTCGACACGCGGTCCGCGAGCCAACCGCCGGCCCAGCTGCCAAGCGAGATGCCCGCGAGCACACACCCGATCGCGGCCGAGAAGGTCTCGAGGGTGAGGCCGACGTACGGCGCGATCATCCGAACGGCGACGACCTCGCTCACGAGCACGATCGCTGAGGATGCAAGCACAAGCAGCGAGCCGAAGGCCCACCCGACCCTCCATGGCTCGATCTGCTCCGTGGGGATGGACGACGCTACGGGCAGGAGAACCTCTCCCCAACGCGCAGAGTGGAGCCCCGCCCCGCGATAGAGCCTCGCACCTCGTCGCCAGGCAGGATGAGCCCGAGCTGGCCACAGGGCTCGTCGGAGGCGCTGGTCAGCTCGATGACCTGTCCGTTGCGCGTGATCGTCAAGCGCCACGTCCCGGTAGCGACATAGCCGCCGGGCTGTTCCGCGATGTAGCCGGCGCTCTGAGGCCCCGACGTAGCCAGCTCCACACCCGGTGTGGAGCCCTGGCGCGCAATGCCGAAACCGAGGCCGGACACGACTGCGACGACCGCAAGGCTGGCTGCGCCGACCCGCATCCGCTGGTGCCGCTTGAAGCGAGCACCACGCTCGACGACGACGTCGACCGCGACGGGCAGGGCGGGGGGGTGGTCGACAAGGGCGTAGAGGGATCGTCGCAGGTCAGCCATCGAGTGTCTCCTCGTCTGTGAGCCAGGCGGCAAGGCGCCGCCGGGCGGCAGCCAGCGCCGAGGCGACCGTTCCGCGCGAGATGCCCATGGCGGTGGCGACCTCCTTCTCGGGGAGGTCCAACAGGTACCGCAGGACGACGGCGACCCGCTGGCGCTCGGGCAGCTGCTGGACGATCGTCCAGATCTCGTGGTCGACCACGGCGGCCACCTCAGGCGGCGGTTCGACCGTTCGCTGCTCGAGCGCGACGCGCCGCATCCGCCGACGCACGACGTTCAAGGCCACGCGATATACCCAACCACCCGGTGAGGCCATGCTCCTGACGCTGTTCCAGCTGGCGTACGCCCGAGCGAACGCCTCATCGGTGGCGTCGGCAGCCACGTGGGGATCGCCAGCGACCCATGTCAAGGCGGCCACGACCTTCGGGTGTTCGCGCAGGTACCACGACTCGAACCCCGCAAGGGCGGTGTCCGTCCCCACGTCGGGCATCGGGACCGACAAGGTCACGCGCGCGTCGGTGACCATCGCCCTCGTCGCCTCACAGCCGCGAGGGCACTCAAGCCCAGCGCCGAGGCGCCCACTCCCGCTGCCAACCCCGAGAACGACCCGGAGGTCGGCCCGCCCCGCTCCCCCTCCCGGGCGGCTGCTGGACCGAGGGAGCCGTCACCTGTCAGCTCGAAGCCGGGACCAGGCGTGATCTCTGAAGGGAGCGCCGTGTGTGCCAGGCCCGGCACTGCGCGGTCCCCGATCGGATCGGGAAGCGAAGGCACCGTCGCGAGGGGGGCTGCGCCCGGTGGTCGCCGCTCGGGGGCAGTGGTGGTCGTCGCCACGGCCCGCCCGTCACTCGCTTCGTCGTCGATGATGGTGACGATGACACTGTCGCCGCGATCGATCCACGGGTCGGCGTTGGCGACCTCCCAAGCGGCGAACGTGAAGCCCTCGTCACCCTCGGCCCGGTCGTCATCGGCGATGGGGATCTTGATCGTCTTGGAGCCCTCGACCTCCGTGAAGACCAGCTCACCGCTGGCCGCGGTGTAGTCGTCGGGCGCACGGGCCCCGCCCTCGTTGCAGGTCGCATCCGGCGAGGTGCCGCCCGGGGAGTAGGTGATCGAGCAGGCACCGTCGTAGGTCTGGTACGCCACCCGCCCGGCCCTCCAGAGCGAGATCGTGAGCACGACCTCCCCCGCGGACTCGATGCGCGCGGGCTCTGTCGGACTCAGCCAGACGCTTCCGTTCTGGGCCTCCGCGGGGGCGGCTGCGAGGATCAGGACGGCCAGGAGCATGCCAGCGAAGCCGCGGTTCATGACCACTCAAGTCACGAGGGGGCCGAAATGTTCAGCGGCAAGAAGCCCCGGTCGCTGGTGGTCCCGGGGCTGTGCCCTGCCTCATCGCAGGTCTGCTCGGATCGAGGCCACGCCGTAGAAGCGGCCGGCAAGCGTTGAGATCGCGGCGCCGACGGGATCACCTGATCACTGGCCCCCATCCGGTCCGTCTTAGCACGCTGGTTTCGTCCGTTCCGTTGGTTTCGTTGGGCGAGCGGAGCGGTCGA
Organism: Microthrixaceae bacterium; assembly: GCA_052386335.1. Taxonomy (GTDB): domain Bacteria; phylum Actinomycetota; class Acidimicrobiia; order Acidimicrobiales; family VFJN01; genus VFJN01. The sequence goes on along the minus strand of JBQTKH010000042.1, from coordinate 8,799 downwards.
TCAGGCGTAGCGGGCGCGGTGCGCGCCTTCGATCGCGTCGGCCTGGAGGTTCGGCAGGCGGGCGCCGCCGTCGATCACGATCTCCGGGCCGCTCGGGCTGGTCTCAGACCAGCGCGGCGTCGAGGAGGCTGATGATCGCGAACGACGCGCCCTGCGGGTCGTCGAGCAGCGCGAAGCGGCCCACGGTGGGGATGTCGGTCGGGGGGACCACGACCGTGCCGCCGAGCTCCGCGCCGAGCGCGGCAGAGGCGTCGGCGTCGGCCACCGCGAAGTACACCCTCCAGTGGTTCGGAACCTCGGCCGGGGACTCGTCGCCAACCATCGGCGCGAGCCCGCCGACGGTGTGATCGCCGTTCAGACACTCGTAGTACGGCGGGTCGCCGTCCTCGGACAGGGTGGTGGTCCAGCCGAGCACGTCGCCGTAGACGGCGATCGACTCCTCGGCAGCGCGGGTGCGCAGCTCGTTCCAGCACAGCGTGCCCGGCTCGTTGACCAGCTCGGCGCCGATGTGCTGCGCCGGCTCCCAGAACGACACGAAGGCGCCGGCGACGTCCTGGGTGACGAGCATCCGGCCCGCTTGGGGGATCGCCATCGGCGGCACGACGACGGTGCCTCCCGCCTTCGCCACGCGGGCCGCGATGTCGTCGACGTCGTCGACGCTCACGTAGGACGCCCACGACGCCGGCCCGGGCTGCTGCTGGTCGGCGAGACCGGCGACGGGCTTCCCGTCGAGGGAGGCCATCGAGTAGCGCGCCATCTCGGGCGGACCGATCTCGACGTCCCAACCGAACAGGCCCGAGTAGAAGGCGATGGCACCCTCGAGGTCAGGCGTACTGATGTCGACCCACGACGGTGTGCCGTGCTCGTACCTGGTCATTTCCATGACTGTCTCCCCGTGCTGGCACCCCGATGGGCGTGTGGGCCGAGCGTAGGGTCCTCGGTCGCCGGGTGCTGCTGGCGGACGACGTGGTCGTCGTGGCGTCGGGCGTGGGCGCATCCGCGTCCTGCTGCGATCGATCGGGCGGCAGCGGGTCGGGGGCACTCGACCGCGCGCATCGGATCGCCCGTACTCGGATCCGGGTCGGTCGGGCTCGATCGTCGGGTCGGGTTGGGGCGCGGGTCAGGCGTAGCGGGCGCGGACCGCGCGCACGATCGCGTCGGCCTGGAGGTTGGGGAGGCTGGCGCCGCCGTCGACGACGATCTCCTGACCGGTGAGGTAGCGCGCCGCGTCGGAGCAGAGGAAGGCGATGACCTCCGCCACCTCCTCAGCGGAGCCGATCCGACCGAGCGGCGTGCCCGCCTCGGCGACAGCGGTGAAGTCGGCGTCGTCGGTGATGATCGACGTGAGCGCGGTGGCGATCATGCCGGGCGACACGCAGTTGGCCCGGATGGTGGGCGCGTACTCAAGCGCAGTGGTGCGGGTGAGGTTCACCACCGCGGCCTTGGCGGCGCTGTAGGGCGCCTCGCCCTGGAGCGGGCGGCTCGCGTTGAGGCTGGCGACGGTGACCACGCTACCGCCGCCCCCCTCGAGGAGCAGGGGGATCGCGGCGCGCAGCGTGTGGAAGGTGCCGTCGAGGTTGACGCCCACGACGCGGCGCCACTCGTCGTCGGTGTGCTTGTGCAGCGGCTTGTTGAGCCCGAAGCCCGCGTTGGCGACGACGTCGGTGAGCCCGCCCATGGCCACCGCGGCCTCCACCACCGCGGCGCTCGTGGCGGTCGGATCGGAGACGTCGACCTCGAAGGCATGCCCACCGACCTCGGCCGCGACCGCGCGCGCGGCGTCACCCACGCGATCCAGCACGGCGACGAGCGCGCCGCGTCCCGCGAAACAACGCGCGGTGGCCGCACCGATGCCGGCGCCGCCTCCGGTGATGATCGCCTTGCGACCGGCGAGGTCGTCGGGGGTGCTCATGTCGATGCCCGTTCGGGCCGCGGGGCTGTGAGGTCGCCGCGCCGGGCATCGCTCGCTTGCGCGCCGATGGAGATCGCCGTTCGCCCGGCGAGATGGGGCCGCGCTCTCGTGAGGTCGTCACGAGGCGCTTCGGTCGCTCGCGCGCCGGCAGCGATGGCCGTATGCCGGGCGCGCCCGCACACGGTCATCGGGGGACCATCCTGAGCGGTGCCGAGCGGATGCCGGCGATGATCGACGACCCGCTGCGCACCACGGGCCCGGCCACCGAGAGGCGCTGCCATCGCGCGACGACGCCCTCGAGCACGACGGTGAGCTCGAGGCGTGCGAGCGCGGCGCCGATGCAGAAGTGCGGTCCGTGCCCGAGGGCGACGTGGTGGTTGGGCGAGCGACCCACGTCGAAGGTCGACGCGGTGGGGCCGAACTCGGCTTCGTCGCGGTTGGCTGACGCGTAGAGCAGCAGCAGCGGGTCGCCCGCCGAGATCGCCACGCCCGACAGCGTGGTGTCGCTCACGGCTGTCCGCATGAAGGAGGTGACCGGCGTGGTCCAGCGCAGCACCTCCTCCACCGCGGTGGGGAGCAACGAGGCGTCGGCGGCCAGGCGGGTGAGCTGGTCGGGATGCTCTGCAAGCGCGACGAGGGCGCCGGAGATCGCGTTGCGGGTTGTCTCGTTGCCGGCCACGAGGAGCTGGATGAGGAACATGCCGAGCTCGTCGTCGGTGAGCGACTCGCCGTCTTCCTCGTAGGCGGCGAGCATCGACACGACGTCGTCGAGCGGCTGGGCGCGTCGCTGCGCGGCGAGGCTGAGCAGCTCGACGGTCATCTCGCCGAGCAGGGCCATGCGCTCGTCGTCGGACCAGTCGGTGGCGCCCGGCACCGCGGCTTCCGACCATCGGAAGAGCCGCTCCTCGTCGCCCTCCGGCAGGCCGAGCAGCGACGCGATGAGCTGGATCGGCAGCGGCACCGCGAGCGCAGCGGTCACGTCGACCGTGGCGCCGTTGGCGGCCTTCACCGCGAGCTGGTCGAGGAGGCGCTCGGTGCGCTCGCGCACCATCGGCTCGAGCCCGCGCACCACCGAGTTCGTGAAGCCGGGTCGAGCGAGCTTGCGGTAGCGGGTGTGCTCGGGCGGGTCGGCGTGCATCATCGTGGGCGGGCTGTCGTAGGTGACGCCGATCTCGTCCACGAGGATCCCCCTCGCGGAGCAGAAGCGGCTCGGATCGCTCGAGACCTCGCTCACCTCGGCGTGGCCGGCGACCGCCCAGAAGCCTTTGGTGGCGTTCCACGTGACGGGCCCGCGGCTGCGCAGCGCCGCGAGCGCCCCGTACAGGTCGCTGGCGTACGTGGTCGGGTCGAGCAGCGCGTCGGTGAGCGGTTCGTGGCGTCCGGGCACGGCCGGCAACCTACGGCCCCCTCCGCTTCTGTGCACCGTCACCACCGCGATGCGGGGCTGGGTGCGCACAGAAGCGCCGCCCTTCCGGTTCTGTGCACGGTCACCACCGCGATGCGGGGCTGGGTGCGCACAGAAGTGGGGTGGGGCGGCTCTGCGCCGTACGCTGAGCGGGTGGACACGCCTTCCCCGGCGACGCCGGTGTCGATCACGGCCAAGCCGGTGGGCCCGCCGATCGCCTGCACGCTGGAGGCGGGTGATGTGCCAGGGCGCCTCGCGGACTGGCGCAGGTTGCTGGACGCAGCCCGCTCGCGCACCCGGGTGGCCCCTGCGGCGGTGCGCGTCGACTTCGATCCCGACGTCGACCTCGCGGAGATCACCCGGCTCGTGGCGGCGGAACAGGAGTGCTGCGCCTTCTTCTCGTTCGCTGTCACCGTCGATCCGGACGTCGTGTCGGTCGAGGTGTCGGCCCCCGACGAAGCCGCCGAGATCGTCACCGACCTCTTCGCCTGAACCCCTCCGTTCTCTGCACCCCCACCACCGCATGCCGGTGCTGCCGGTGCACAGAAGCGGGGGGGGGGAGTGGATCAGCGGCCGCGCTCGTCGCCCCAGAGCAGCACGTGCAGCCGGGGAGTGAGGTTCCAGCCGCGGTCGAGGACCGGCTGGGCGAGCTGGCGGGCGCGCTCGGTCACCGTCGTGGGGTCGGTGCCCTCGGGCATGATCCAGATCGGGGCGAGACGGTGTGTCTCCGCGAGCTCGGCCACCTCGGCGAGCTCGTCTTGGTGGGTCACCACGAACTTGAACACCGCTCGACCGGTGGCCCGCAACGCGGCGAGCGCGTCGGGCCGGATGCGCCGCCCGAGCTCGATGCCACTGTTGGCCAGCTTCGGTGACACGTTCCACTGGTGGACGAGGCCCACGATCGCGGGCTCGGGAACGATCGTGCCGTTCGTCTCGATCTCGACGGGCCATCCCTGCGCCGCACAGCCCGCGAGGAGCGGCGCGAGGTGACGTTGCTGCAGCAGCGGTTCGCCTCCCGTGACGACGACGATCTCCGGGGCCATCGCCACCAGCTCGGCGAGCACCGACGCGACCGGGGTGCGCCGAAGCTCGACGGCTGGATCGAACCGGTCCCAATCCCACGTGTAGGGCGTGTCGCACCAGGCGCAGTCGAGGTTGCAGCGGCCGAGGCGCACGAACCCGGCTCGCCGCCCGATGGAGGGGCCCTCGCCCTGGAAGGTCGGCCCGAACACCTCGGCCACGACGAGCTCGTCGTCGGCCGGGTTCAGGTCGGCCGGTACTCGGCCCACGTCTTCGGCGTCTCGTGCACGCGGATCGCCATGACCCGCCGGGCCACATCGGCGGGGAGCACACCGCCGACGAGCGACTCGTACAGCCACGCCGCGAGCCGCTCGGCGGTGGGCTCGCCGGGCACGACGTCGTTGAGGTGGCGGTGGTCGATCGTGTCGTCGATGAAGCGCTTCACGGGGTCGAGGTCGAAGTAGTCGACGACCATGCTGCGCTCGTCGAGCTCGTCCGCCGAGCACACCACCTCCACCTCGTAGTTGTGGCCGTGGAGGCGTCGGCACTTGTGGTGCTCGGGCACGAGGGTGAGCACGTGCGACGCGGAGAACTCGAAGCGCTTCCCGATCGTGTAGCTCACGCCGGCACCTCGTCATACGCGGTGGGGTCGGCGACGCCCGCGAGCTCGAACGCCTCGCGACGCTCCACGCACGTGCCGCAGCGACCGCAGTGGCGCGTGCCGCCGATGTAGCACGACCAGGTGTCGCCGAACGGCACGCCGAGCGCCTCGCCCCGCTGCACGATCTCGGCCTTGGTCATGCGCAGGAACGGTGCCAGCACGCGGAAGTCCTCGTGGATGAAGCCCTCGTTGGCCACGCGGGCCTCGTGCTCGATGGCGTCGATGAACTCCGGTCGGCAGTCGGGGTAGATCACGTGGTCGCCGGCGTGCACCGCGGTGGCCACCGCGTCGGCCTTCCGTGCGACCGCGACACCGACCGCGATCGACAGCATGATCGCGTTGCGGTTGGGCACGACCGTGGCCGCCATCGACGCGTCGGTGTAGTGCCCCTCGGGCACGTCGACGGCCGCGTCGGTGAGCGCCGATCCGCTGAGCAGGCCGCCCACGCTGCGCAGGTTCACGACGTGGTGGTCGGCGCCGAGGAGGTCGGCGCAGCGCGCGGCGCGGTCGAGCTCCTTGGCGTGGCGCTGGCCATAGTCGAACGACAGCGCGATGAGCTCCACGCCCTCGGCCGACAGGAGGTGAGCGAGCGTGACCGAGTCGAGCCCGCCCGACAGGGTGGTGACGACGCGGTTCACGGGCCCTTTCGCCGCGTGGCCGTCGCTTCGATCACGATGCCGCCGCGGGGCTGCTGGGTGAGGGTGACGGTGACCTCGTGGGGATCGGCGGCGCGCACGACCTCTTCGGCGATCTCCGCGGCCAAGGCCTCGCAGAACGCGGGCCGGTCGCGGAACGACCACAGGTAGAGCTTCAGCGACTTCGACTCGATGCAGTGCTGGTCGGGCCGGTACTCGAGGACCATCGTGGAGATGTCGGGCTGCTCGGTGACCGGGCAGATCGACATCACCTCGTGGCTCGTGAGCCGCACCATGCTCACGTGCTCGGGCGCGGCGAAGCACTCGAGGTGGTCGATGGAGTGGCGAACGGTCTCGCCGAGCACGCTGAGGCCGTCGCCGGGGGAGGGGGTGCCCATGGCCCATCGATGGTACAAGCCAGCAACCACGTCGAGGTCGGCCCGCCGCCACGTCAGCGATATCTTGCACCGTGGGGGTGTAGCTCAGTTGGTTAGAGCTGTCGCCTTTTAAGCGAATGGTCGCGAGTTCGAGCCTCGCCACCCCCACGTCGTCATGTAGCGGACCCTCGATGTCGGTAGGTGTTGGCTCGACGAGACGGGCTTGGTCGGGGGGGTTGGCTGGGGCGCGTAGCCTTGGGGGGTGGATCCGGAGCACCCGTCGACGCCGTCGCCGGTGGAGCGCGTGCCCGACCTGTCGATCCTGGCCCAGGTGGAGGGCGAGCTGGTCGACGTGGAGCGGGCCCTGGCCCGACTCGACGACGGCACCTACGGCACCTGCGAGGTGTGCGGCGAACCGATCGACGGCGAGCGCCTCAGCGCCCAGCCGGCCACGGCGTTGTGCCGCGCGCACGCGCCCGGCTGATCAGCTCACGTCGTCGTCGTCGTCGGTGAGCTGCTTGGCGATCAGGAACCCGTAGGCCCGCTCGGTCTTCGGGTACCGGTTGGCGAGCGCCCAGAACGCCGCCGAGTGCGCGAGGTGCACCAGATGGGCCAGCTCGTGGACGATCACCGCGTCGACCACCCAGTCGGGGAATCCGGCGATCCGATCCGAGATGCGGATCTCCCCGGTGGAGGGCGTGCACGACCCCCATCGCTGCTGCTGGTTGCTCACCCAGGTGATCGAGCTCGGCTCGGGGAGGTCGTACCGCTTGGCCAGCTCGCGCGCTCGACGCGGCAGGTCGACGGTGGTGGCCGTGTTCTGCCGTTCGAGCTTCGCGACGAGCTCGGTGACGTACTCGGCTTCCTGCGCCTTGGTCATCCACTGCGGCATGCGGATGACGATGCGTCCGTCGACGATGCGCGCCGATACCGACTTGCGGCGCTTCGCCGACCGCACCACCTCCACCTCCATCGCCGGCACCCCCGCAAGCGCCGCCGCCTCAGGAGCGGGAGCGACCGGCGCGGCTGGCGCGGCTGGGGCAGGGGCGACCGGAGCCGACGGAACCGACGATGGCAACGCGGGCGGCACGACGAGCAGCGGCTTCGGCCCGGCGCTCGGGGCCTCCGTCCACTCGTCGATCGACCCTGACCACAGCGGTTCCACCCCGCCGACGTTACCGACGCCCCCCGACAACCCCCTGCCACCCCCAACACCCGTTTCTGTGAACCGTCAGCCCCGGATGGCGACGCTGGCCGTGCACAGAACGGGGGTGGGGGTGGGGGTGGGGGTCAGATCTGGTCGGGGATCGTGAGCTCGTCGGGGTCGACGAGGACGACGCGCTCGCCGAGGTGGGTGGGGCCGTCGGGACCGACGTCGATCCAGCGGCCCCCGAGGTTGGGGAGGCGCACGAAGGGGGCGCCGAGCAGCCGCTCGAGCGCGTAGACGAGGCCGCCGTGGGTGACGACCAGCGCCTCGCCGTCGGGCCCCAGGCCGTGCACGCGCCCGAGGGCCGCGGTGGCGCGCGTGACGAGCGACTCGTCCGACTCCCAGCCGGGGGGACGACGCGCCAGTCCGCCAGCATCGGTGGCCTGCGCCGCGGCCACCTCGCCGATCGCCGCCGGGGTGCCCTCCACCGGCGGCGGCGGGTCGAGGTACCCGGGCCAGGCGCGGTCGATGTCGGCCCGCGTGAGGCCCTGCCACTCACCGGCGTGGCGCTCACGGAGGTCGACGTCGAGCACGAGCGGGCCGGCACCGAGCTCGTTGGCGATGATCATTGCGGTGTCCGCGGCCCGCTGGAGGTCGGACGCGACGATGGCGTCGACCGCACCGAGCTTGCGGCTCGCGTGGAGGGCCTGCAGGCGACCGAGGTCGGTGAGCGGGGGGTCGGCCTGCCCCTGCCAGCGGCCGTCGGCGTTCCACTCGGATTCGCCGTGGCGGATGAGCAGCACGCGGGTCATGGCGGACGAACCTACCGGTCGTCGACCTCGGCGTGGTCACGTTGGCGCGCCCGTGCGTCGCTACGCTCGCGCGGTGAGCACGCACGGCCGGACGGGGGTCGTCGCCGCCTGAGGGCCGCGGCGGACAGGGACCGATGGCGGTGCTGCGTCTCTTCGCAGGAGCCAGGGAGGCCGCCGGCACCGGCCGCGATGACGTGCCCGGTGCGACGGTGGCCGAGGTGATCGACGCGGCTCGTGCTCGCTACGGCGCCGCGTTCGTCGCCGTCGTCGACCACTGCCAGATCTGGCGCAACGGCGAGCCCGCCGAGCTCGACGAGCCGGTCAGCGCGGCCGACGAGGTGGCCGTGCTCCCGCCCGTGTCGGGCGGGGCCGGCTGATGGCCGCCGCCACGGCCCGCCGCGGCGAGCGCGGCGCTCGGGGTTCGCGGAGCGAGGGTCGCGAGCGCCGGGGGCGGGCCGCCAGCGGGAGCGGTCGTCGCTACGTGGTCGTCCACGACATCGAGGGCCCCCGCGTGCGCCTGGGGGTGCTCTGGTTCGTCATCGCCGCCATGGCGATCGGGGTCGGACCGCTGCCGACCGCAGTGGTCTAGGGCGGCACCGCGGCGATCGCCGCCGCCCAGACCGCCCGCTGCTGGCGCAAGCGACGCAACCGGCCCGACGAGCTCGTCGCTGCGCTCATCGCCGGGCTCATGGGCGCGGGCGCGTGCTTCGGTGCCGGCGGCGCGGGCATCGGCCTGCTCGTCGGGACGGTGCTCGCGGTGATGCGAGCCACCGGCGACACGAAGTCCCGCAACCCCACCGTGGTCGACGCCGGGTGGACGATCCAGTGCG
>JBQTKH010000041.1:0-3556 GCA_052386335.1 Microthrixaceae bacterium | reverse complement strand
ACATCGAGGCGCTCGGACCGCTCGAGGAGGCGTGCTCGACCATGTCAGAGCTCGGCGACCCGCTCGCGCCAGAGGTTCTCGAACTCGCCAGTCAGGTACGCGAGGCGCTCGCCCGAACCCGGTCAGGATGACCACAGCGACGAGGTGGGCTAGACCGCGGTGGTGATGATCGTCACCTGAGGGGCGGTCTGTCGTTGGTTGCCTGCTCGATCCGTGGCAATGGCCGTGAGCGTCGACGGACCTGACGAGACACCGGTCAGATCCAGCGTCCACACGCCGTCGCTGAGGAACGCTCGCCTCGTCGTCGATGCCAGCGTGAGGAGGTTCGTGATCGTCACGTTGACGGTCGAGATGCCCGACAGCGCGTCGGCCGCGGTGCCGGTCACGGTGGTGCCCGCCACCGGGGACGGATCCATGGTGACGTCAGGGGCCGTGAAGTCGATGTTGATCGGCCCGTCGGTGGCCGCGGTCGAGTTGCCGGCGAGGTCGAGCACGGTCACCTCGGCGGTCTGGCCGGCGCCTTCGGTGTTGAGGACCGTCGGCGACGGGCAGTCACCGTCGAGCCCGCTCAAGTCGTCGTTGCAGGCCCAGGCGACCGTGACCGGCTGGGAGTACCAGTCGGCGCTGTTCGGATCGAGGTTGCGGGTGTGGGTGACGACCGGTCCGCTGAGGTCGATCGAGAACGCGGGGGTTGTCAGCGAGGTGGAGTTGTCGGCTCGATCGACGACGGTACGGGATCGTGTCAGCCCGGCGCCCTCCGTGGAGACGGTCTCGGCGCTGCAGTCCGCGGCGAGCCCGCTGAGCACGTCGCTGCACGCCCAGTCGATCGTGACGGGACTGTTGTACCAACCGTTCGCGTTCGGTTGTGTGGCGAAGGCCGCGCTGAGCGCCGGTGCGGTGGTGTCCAGCCGCACGGTCACCGTGACCGTGCGCGTGTTGCCGGCGTTGTCGCGCGCGATGCCTGTGATGACGGTGCCTGGGGTCTCGGTGCTCACCGTGGTGGGGCCGGTGCACGAGGCGATGCCGGATGCGTCCGAGCAGAACCACGTCACGGTCACGCTCGAGCGGTTCCAGCCGCCCGGGTTCGGTGTTGGCGACACCGACGCGCTGATCAAGGGCGGCGTCGTGTCAGGGATGAAGTTGTAGTCAGTGCTGGTGCACGCCTGGTTCGGGCTCGTGTGCACCTGACCACCGAGGACTCCGATGCGAGTCCCTTCCCCGATGCCGCCGCCCAGCGGGCTGTAGCACGAGAACTCGGCGTTCTGGTCCGGCTCGATGTGGACGTGCGGGCTGGTCCAGCACGATGAGAACGCGTAGCCGCCGATCACGCCGATCTGTGCGCCGTTGCCGAGCACGTTGTTGACGGCCACGAACGGGCTCACATGCGCGTAGTTGATCGATCCGACGACGACACCGTCGACGGTGACGTCGATGCGCACCCGGTAGCCACCCTCGTTCACGTTGCCGCTCGGACATGCTGCTCCGACGAACGCGACGCGGCCGCTCACCACACCGGTCGACTGGCCCCACCTGAACCGGACCGGCGTGCCGGGCGTTGCGGCGAGGTCGGTCGCCCAGTCGCCACCGAAGGAGGGGCTGTGCGCACCAGCGGCGCTGGTGACCGTGCCGGAGAACGGCGCACTGATCTCGATCTTCTCGTTCGTGCCGTGGGTGGCGTTCGCCGGCGCGGTGGGCGCGAGTGCGGCCGCGAGGCCGACGACCAAAGCGGCCCGCACATACCGACGACGAAGCGATCTCATGGCATCTCCCAGAAGGCTCGAGGTGGCGACGAACGCGCGTGCTCCGGCCCTGAGCTCGTCAGACCAAGTGCACCTACGCCCGCCGACAAGGCGGACATTCGGCGCGAAACAGGCGAAATCCTGCCGGTCCCGCCGGACGGCTCCGCCGGCCAACCGGTGGGCGAAGCGAGCGTTGCACTTCGCCGCCACTCCCCGGTGACCCGTCTCCCCCTACCCAACCCGAACGCCAGGCGGTCGGATCGGGACTGGGCATCTCCCCAGTCCCGATCGGTCAGATGACGATGACCGTGACCGGGGCGCTGGTGGCCTGGTTGCCAGCGAGATCGGTGGACGTCGCCCTGGCGGACCAGACGCCGATGGCCGTTGGTGCGGCGGCGGACCAGGTGCACGCGTGGTCGGGCGAGCATTGCAGCGTCGCGGTCGAGACGATGGGTGGCCTGAGCCCGGTGGCATCGGTGAAGGCGACGCTGACGGTGGCGACGCCGGACAGGTTGTCTCCGGCCGCACCCAGGATCGAGGCTCCGCCCGCCGCTGAGGCGCTGACGGTGGCGTCGCCGCTCGTGATGCCGACGGTCGGTGCCGTGAGGTCGATGTTGATCCCGGACACGCTCACGGGCGTGGTGTTGCCCGCCACGTCGGATGCCTGGGCGCTCCAGGACTGACCTGCCCCTTCCGAGGTGAACCCCTGCGCGGCGGGGCAGAAGGCGATCCCAGACAGCGGGTCGGCGCACGCGACCGACGCGGTGACCGCGGTCCTCCACCACCCGTTGGCATTGGGCTGAACCGACAGGCTCGTCATGACCGCCGGGCCGTCCACGTCGATGTTGATGCCCGACACGGTCACCGCGGCAGCGTTGCCAGCCTGGTCGAGCGCGGTCCCGGTGACGCTCTGCGCGGCTCCCGGTGTGGACACCACGATGTCGTCCGGACAGGTGGCGAGCCCGGACAGCGCGTCCGCGCAGGTGAAGTGCACGGTCACCGGCCCGCGGTACCAACCGCCGCCGGCGACGGGCGTGGTGATCGCGGCAGAGATGGTCGGCGTTGTGCGGTCGATCGACACCGACGTCGTGGTCGACGCGGTGTTGCCGGCGAGGTCGCTGGCCGACCCGGTCGCCGGCAGACCGGTCCCTTCGCCGGTGATGGTCACGGGGCTGGTGCACGTGGCGACACCGGACAGCGCGTCGGCACAGCTGAACGGCACGGTGACGTCGGTGTTGTACCAGCCAGATGAGTTCGGGGGAGGTGGCACAGCAGCGACGGTCGGGGCCGTCAGGTCGATGTTCAGGGTCGTCGACATGGCGGCGGTGTTGCCAGCGTGGTCGAGGGCCGACCCTTCGACCACGATGCCGGCCCCCTCCTGGCTGACCGTCTGCGTCGGCGTGCAGGTGGCGATGCCCGAGTCGGCGTCGGTGCACGCAAACCCGACGGTGACCGGATGATTGAACCAGCCGCTCGGCGGCGCCGGGGTGCCCAGGATCGCCTGGATGATGGGCGGAACGACATCGGTCGACTGGATGATCACCGCGATGAAGATGTCCGACGTCACGCTCAGGTTCGGGATTCCGGCAGCAACGAACGAGGTGTACCCGGTGGGTGGGGTGACTTGGAGGCTGATGTTGTTGCTGCTGCTGGGGATGAGGGGGACGTGGGCGATGCCGATGGCGTCGGAGGTGATCGTGCCGAGGCCGTGCACGTTGGCGTATCCCGCGACGCCGCCCGGGGTCAGCGCGACACCCGCGACGAAGTAGGAAAGGGAGAGGCTCACCGACGCGCCGGCGACGGGCAGGTTGGCGGGG
>JBQTKH010000040.1:0-41473 GCA_052386335.1 Microthrixaceae bacterium | reverse complement strand
CCCGTTTTCTGCTCCGCGAGTTCGGTGAGGACGCGTTCCGCGTGGAGCGCGTCGAAGCCCCCGTTCACGCCAAACCTCAGGAGGTCACCGCATGAGCCTGATGGCCCGCGTTCAGCGCGGCCGCGCCCCGAGGCCGCCGCGCCGCGGCGCTGGGCCGGCACCCCGCCCGGCGTGCCTGCGTCATCGCCGCCGGCACGCCGGTCGGCCGGGACGTCAACCGTCTGTTCGTCGGCTTCGTCCGGCGCGAGTTCGGCGACGATGCTTTCCGCGTGGAGCGCGTCGATGCCATTCACCCCCAACCCGAGGAGGTCCACGCATGACTTTGATGTCTCGCGTCCAGCGGGGCCGGACCCCGAAGCCGCCGAGGCTGCTTGTCTACGGCACCGAGGGGATCGGCAAGTCCACTTTCGCTGCCGGCGCACCCAAGCCCATCTTCATCCAGACCGAGGACGGCCTGGACGAGATTGCCTGCGACAAGTTCCCGCTGGCCACGACCTTCGACGACGTGGTCGGCGCTCTGGCGGAACTCCGCATCGAGAAGCACGAGTACGAGACGGTCGTCATCGACAGCCTCGACTGGCTGGAGCGCATGATCTGGGACCGCGTCTGCCAGGAGTCGGGCGTCAAGTCCATCGAGAAGGCCGACGGCGGTTTCGCCAAAGGCTACACGCATGCTCTGACCTTCTGGCGCGAGGTCGTCGATCAGCTCAACGCCCTGCGGGCCGGGCGCGGCATGGTGGTGCTGCTCATCGCCCATGCCAAGGTCGAGAAGTTCGAGGACCCCGAGTGGTCGCCCTACGACCGCTACTCGCCTCGTCTCCACAAGCACGCCAGCGCCCTCGTCAGTGAATGGTGCGACGCCGTGCTGTTCGCCACGCGGAAAATTCGCACGCAGACCGAGGACACCGGCTTCAGCCGCAAGCGCACCATTGCCCATGCCATCGGCAAGGATGGCGGCGAGCGCATCCTGCGCTGCGTCGGCGGACCGAGCTGCATCGCCAAGAACCGTTACGGGATCGCCGAGGACCTGCCGCTGTCGTGGGCGGCGTTCATGGCGGCCCTTTCCAACTCCCAAAAAGAAGGAGCCAAAACCAATGGCTGATCTGCGCGGCTTCGACGCCAACCAGGTGGAACCGTCCACCGACTTTGATCCCATCCCGGCCGGCAAATATCTCGCCGTCGTCACCGAGAGCGAGATGAAGCCGAACAAGGCCGGCACCGGGCACTTTCTCCAGCTCACCTTCCAGATCGTGGAAGGCCCGTTCAAGAACCGCCTGCTGTGGGCGCGCCTCAACCTCGACAACCCGAATGCGCAGGCGGTGCAGATCGCCAGGGCGGAATTGTCCGCCATCTGTCGGGCGGTCGGCGTGCTGGCCCCGAATGACTCGGTCGATCTGCATAACCTGCCGCTGGTGATCCACGTCAAGTGCAAGAAGCGCCAGGACACGGGCGAGATCACCAACGAGATCAAGGGCTACGCCAAGAAGGAAGCACCCGCGCCGACGGCTAGCGCGCAGCCGCAGGCCAACAGCACGCCCCCGTGGAGGCGCTCGTGATGTTCGACGGCGAGCAATGCAGAGCGAATGAAACCGAGTTTCGAGAGATTCTCGGTTTCGACGGCTATCGGGTGGGCGACGACGGGACGGTCTGGTCCTGTCGAGCGTTCAGCCGCTGGGAAAGCGAACCAAACGAGTGGGGTCGGCTCAAACCCCAATTGCGGCGCGGGTATCTGCGGGTCGGACTAACTCGGGACGGCAAGCTTCATTGGCGATCCGTTCACCGCCTCGTTCTGGGGGCCTTTATTGGTGCGTGCCCACCAGGGATGGAAGCGTGTCACAACGACGGGAATCGACTCAACAACCGACTCGCCAATCTTCGTTGGGACACGCCGTTGGCAAATGCCCAGGATAAGCACCTGCACGGCAGGACTGCCCGAGGGAGCCACACCGGAAGGGCCAAGCTGACGGAAGGCGACATTCCGGTCGTGCGGAAGTTACGAGCCGAAGGCAACTCCTATGGCGAGATCGCCGCGCTCTGTGGATTGACACGTGCCACGGTCATCGCCTTGTTGAAAGGTCGCACATGGAAGCATGTCTGACGTTTGAGCTGCCGTGGCCTCCGTCGATCAACCACTACTGGCGGCGGGTGGGACCGCGAACGCTGATCAGCCGCGAGGGCCGCCGCTTCCGCCAGCGCGTCATAGCGATCCTCGCAGCCCGGCGCGTCGAGCCGCTCCAGGGGCCGCTCGCCGTGGAAGTCGAGGTCTATCCGCCCGACAACCGCCGGCGCGACATCGACAACGTGCAGAAGGCCCTGCTCGATGCGCTCCAGCACGGCGGGGCGTACCAGGACGACAGCCAGATCATCGACCTGCATGCCCGGAAGTGCGCGGCGGCACCTGCCGGCAAGGTCCGGGTCACGTTGCGACAGGTCGAGGACAACCGCGATGGAGATTCACGGCTGGGTCGCGGTCAGCAAGCACGGCCTGGTCCTGGCGAGCTTCCGCGAAAACCGGAATGAGGCCGCCAACGCCGCCCGCCAGGTCCTTCGCCTGCTGGGCGGCCCGCCGCTTGTTGCCGGATTCCGTCTGGCACAGGCCACGCTGACCATTCACGACGATGCCGAACCGCCGTCCAGCCAAAGTCGGGAAACGGAGACGGGATGATGGAGTTGCGACCGTACCAGCGCGAGGCTATCGACGCCGTCTACTCGCACCTTCGTGTCCGCGACGACAATCCGTGTGTCGTGATCCCGACCGCCGGCGGCAAGACGCCGGTGATGGCCAGCATCTGCAAAGATGCGGTTGGTCTGTGGAACGGCCGGGTGCTGATCCTCGCCCATGTCAAGGAATTGCTGGAGCAGGCGGCGGGCAAGCTCAACGCCATTTGTCCCGAAGTTCGCTTCGGCGTCTACTCGGCCGGCCTCAAGCGCCGCGACACCGGCAACCCGGTGATCGTGGCCGGCATTCAGTCCGTGTACAAGCGGGCCTGCGACCTGGACGCCTTCGACCTCGTGGTGATCGATGAGGCGCACATGATTCCGCCCGAAGGCGACGGTATGTACCGGCAGTTCCTGGCCGACGCCCGCACCATCAACCCCAACCTGCGGATCATTGGCTTCACGGCGACGCCGTTCCGCTTGAAGACCGGATCGATCTGCACGCCGGACGGCTTCCTCAACCACGTCTGCTATGAGGTCGGCATCCGCGAGCTGATCGTCCAGGGCTACCTGTGTCCGCTCATCACCAAGGCAGGGATCAACAAGGCCGACTTCAGCCGGCTGCATGTGCGGGCCGGCGATTTCGTGGCCGACGAGGTTGAGGATCTCATGGACGACGACCGGCTCGTTGAGGCCGCTTGTGGCGAGACGGTCGGCTACACCGGCGACCGCAAGGCGGTCCTGATTTTCGCCAGCGGCATCAAGCACGGCGAGCACATCGTCCGCGTGCTGAAGGAAAAGCACGGCATCACCTGCGGCTTCGTCACCGGCGAGACGCCGACCAGCGAGCGCGACGCGCTCCTCGACCAGTTCCGCGCGGGCCGGCTCAAGTATCTGTGCAACGTCAACGTGCTGACCACCGGCTTCGACGCCCCGAACATCGATTGTGTGGCGCTGATTCGTCCCACGCTGTCGGCAGGCCTCTATTACCAGATGGTCGGCCGGGGCTTTCGCCTGCACCCGAGCAAGCACAACTGCCTGGTCCTGGATTTCGGCGGCAACGTGCTGCGGCATGGGCCGGTCGATCAAATCCGCGTCAAGGAATATGGCGGCAACGGCAACGGCCAAGCTCCGGCCAAGGAATGCCCCGAGTGCCTGTCGGTCGTGGCCGCCGGCTACGCGCGCTGCCCCGACTGCGGCTACGAGTTCCCGCCGCCGGAGCGCAAGAAGCATGACGGTAAGGCCAGCGAGGCCGGCATCCTGTCCGGGCAGGTGACGACGACGAAGTACACGGTGGAGGACGTTTTCTACAGCGTCCACAAGAAGCGCGGCGCGAGCGACGATGCTCCCCGAACCATGCGCGTCGATTACAAGCTCGGCTGGAACAAGTTTCAGTCCGAGTGGGTCTGCTTCGAGCACGATGGTTACGCCCGGCAGAAGGCAGTGCAGTGGTGGAGACGGCGCTCGCCCGAGCCGGTCCCGAAGACGGTCGAGGAGGCAGTTGCCTTGGCGGAAGCAGGACGCCTCGCTGCCACGCGCACGATCACCGTTCGCAGCGTCACGGGGGACGACTACGACCGGATCATCGGCTACGAGCTGGGCGACGTTCCGCCGCCGTTGGACCTGGATGATCAGGAACTGCCGGTGGGGGCGCTCGACTTTCCGTTCGGCTACAACGCGGTCGCCGCGGAGGAGGAAATCCCGTGGTGACGTCGGGCGAGCTGCTGACGGCTGCTGTCCGCTATGCGGAGATGGGCTACCCGGTCTTCCCGTGCGCGCCGGGCGGCAAAGCGCCGCTCACCGAGCATGGCTTCCACGACGCAACCGTCGATCCCGAGCAGATTGAGCGCTGGTGGAAGCAGCACCCCAGCGCCAACATCGGCATCCCTACCGAGGGTCTGGTGGTCATCGACATCGACGGCGACGGCAACCCCTGGCCCGGCGGCGATCCCGAACGGATGCTCGACCTGGCGGCGGGGCCGATGGCGCTGACGCCGCGCGGTGGCAGCCATCGGCTGTTCCGCCAGCCGGCGGGCAAACGCTGGCGCTGCACCGAGGGCCGGCTCGCCCTCAAGGTCGATACCCGCGCCGACGGCGGCTACATTGTGGCCCCGCCATCCGTGGTCGAGGGCGGAAAGGCCTACCGCTGGGCACCGGGCCTGGAACTCGACGATCCGCCCGACCGTCTGCCCGAACCGCCGCTTTGGTTGGCCCAGGAACTCGACAGGTTGGCCGGGGCTACCGCGAAGTCCGCCCAGGCCGCCCCGTCGGCCAACGGAACGCCCACGTCGGCCCACGTCGCGGCCGGTTCGCCGGAGGCAAACGCGATCCCGGAGGGCCAACGGAACGCGACCCTGGCGCGCCTGGGCGGGAATATGCGCCGAGTGGGGATGTCTCAGGCCGAGATCGCCGCCGCGCTCCTACAGACCAACAAGGATCGCTGCGCGCCACCGCTCACGCCGCGCGAGGTCGAGCGGATTGCCGGCAGCATCGCCAGGTACGAACCGGACCAGGTCGCGGTCGCCCTGGCCGAGAACCACTGGGACCAGATGTATGCCGAGGCAACGCCAAACGAGGAGGCCGATGCGAAGGACCCGGGCCCGATCTCCGACGACCTGCTCCGCGTGCCAGGCTTCATCGACGAGGTGATGGTTTACACGCTCGACACCGCCCCTTACCCGGAACGGGTCATGGCCTTCTGCGGGGCGCTGGCGCTGCAGGCCGTGCTGGCCGGGCGCAAGGTCCGCGACCCGATGGGCAACCGAACCAACCTTTACATCCTGGGCCTGGCCAACTCCGGCGTCGGCAAGGACCACGCCCGCAAGGTGAACCAGCGCATCCTGTACGAGGCAGGCCTGGCCGAGTGCCTGGGCAACAGCTTCGCCAGCGGCGAGGGGATCGAAGATCGCCTGTTCGTTCAGCCCGCCGTGCTCTACCAGGTGGACGAGATCGACGGCCTGTTGCTGCGCGTCAGCCAGGCCAGGGACGCGCGGCACGAGCAGATCGTGTCAATGCTGCTGCAGATGTATTCGAGCGCCAGCGGCGTCTACGTGATGCGCGCCAAGGCCGGGCGCGAGCGGACCGTCATCGATCAACCGTCCCTGTCGATCTTCGGCACCGCCGTGCCCAAGCAGTTCTACGAGGCCCTGTCGCGGCGGCTTCTGACCAACGGCTTCCTGGCCCGCATGGTCGTGCTCGAATGCCGCCGGCGCGGCACTGGCCGCGAGGACGGCGACCGTCCCTTGCCGGCCTCGATCCTGGACACCGCCCGCTGGTGGGCCGAATTCCGGCCCGGGGCCGCGCCCGGCAACCTCAGCGACTGGCACCCCGATCCGCGCCTCGTTCCGCAGACCAACGACGCCAAGGAGCAATTTCGCAAGCTCCGCGAGCGGGCCGACGCAGCCTACGTACTGGCAGAGACGCGCAACGATACGGTGGCGATGGCGATCTGGGCGCGGGCCTATGAGAAGGCCCGCCGCCTGGCGCTGCTCCACGCCTGCAGCGCTAACCACGTTGATCCGGTCATCGGCCCGGAGGCGGTCGCCTGGGCGGGGTCGTTCGTGGACCACCAGACCCGCCGCATGCTGTTCATGGCCGGCTGCCATGCCAGCGAGAGCGAGTTCGACGCCAAGCGAAAGCGGCTGCTGGAAGTGCTGGCCCAGTGGCGCGACCTGCACGGCGACGAGTGGATGCCGTTCTGGCGCATTAACCGACGGCTGCCGTGGACCAACCGGGAGCACGAGGAGGTCCGCGCCACGCTGCTGGAGCAGCGGCTCATCGAAGCTCGCACCGTACAGACGCGCGGCCGCCCCGGTGCGGTGTACCGCCTGCTTCCGACCAGCCCGAGCGAGGAGGAGGACACGTCGTGAAGGACTTATTGCGCTTCTTGCTGTTGTTGCACGGGGCTTCACACATGAGAGCGAGAGGAGAGAGGGAATGGTCTGCGAGAGGGGTAGGCAATAACAACAAGAAGTCTTCTCTCTCTTCTCTCTCTCCCTCGTTCCCCTTGCCGGATAGGTACTTCCGGGCCTTATTGCGCTTTTTGACCCCGGCGGGAACAGCCGCGAATCGAAGCAGAGTTTGTTTTGTGTGACCGAACTTTCCACGGAGAAGAGCCATGAAGATCGAGCTACGCAAGCTGTCCGACATCAAGCCCTATCCCGGCAACCCCCGAATCAATGACGATGCGGTCGATGCCGTGGCGGCGTCGATCCGCGAGTTCGGGTTCCGCCAGCCGATCGTGGTGGACGCCGAGGGGGTCATCATCTGCGGGCACACGCGCTACAAGGCCGGGCTGAAGCTGGGCCTGGAGAAGGTTCCGGTACATGTCGCCAGGGACCTGACCCCGGAGCAGATCAAGGCGTACCGCATCGCCGACAACAAGACCGCCGAGCTTTCCGACTGGAACTACGATCTGCTGCCCATCGAGCTGGGCGAATTGCAAGGTATGAATTACGACCTCGGCCTGCTCGGTTTCGACCAGGACGAGCTCGCCAAGCTGCTCGATCCCGGCGTCAAGGACGGCCTGTGCGACCCGGACGAGGTGCCGGCCCCGCCCGACGAAGCGACCACTCGGCCCGGCGATCTGTGGCTCTTGGGCAACCACCGATTGCTCTGCGGTGACAGCGGCAAGCCCGAGGACGTGGACCGGCTGCTCGACGGCTCGGCGATCCACCTGGTGAACACCGATCCGCCCTACAACGTGAAGGTCGAGCCGCGCTCGAACAACGCCATCGCTGCCGGGCTCAGTTCATTCGGAACGACGCATCACCAGAAGATGGACGTCGTTCGGCACCCGGAGAAGGCCAAGGCGACCGATAAAAAACTCCGCGCCAAAGATCGGCCGTTGGCCAACGATTTCGTCTCGGACGAAGCGTTCGACCAGATGCTCCACGCCTGGTTCGGCAACCTGGCCCGCGTCCTGGAGCCGGGCCGGGGCTTCTACATCTGGGGCGGGTATGCCAACTGCGGCAACTATCCGCCGGTCTTGAAGGCGTGCGAGCTGTATTTCTCTCAGGCGATCATCTGGATCAAAGAGCATCCCGTCCTTACCCGCAAGGATTTCATGGGCAACCACGAGTGGTGCTTCTACGGCTGGCGCGAAGGCGCGGCGCACGTCTTCCTCGGCCCGAACAACGCCGTCGATGTCTGGTCCATCAAGAAGGTCAACCCGCAAAGCATGATCCACCTCACCGAGAAGCCCGTCGAGCTGGCAGTGCGGGCCATGCAGTATTCGTCGCGGGCTGGCGAGAATGTGATCGACCTCTTCGGCGGGTCCGGCTCGACGTTGATCGCCGCCGAGCAGATAGGACGCAAGGCATTCCTGATGGAGCTGGACCCGCTGTACTGCGATGTAATTTGCGAACGCTGGTGCAAGTTCACTGGAAAGGAGGCGATCTGTGTTGATTCTGAAGGAACGCAAACGACCCGATCCGAGCGGCTCGCCGCAAAAGGGTAAGGTCGGCGGCAACCGCCGGCCGCGCTCGTGGACCATCTGCCCCGTCTGCCTGGGTATCTTCCCGTTGCCCCGTTTGCAGCGTCAGTTCTGCTCCTACGCCTGCAAGGTCACGGCGCAAACGACGGGACGACGGACAGCACGACGAACGATTGCAAAGGCGCGCAGCGCCCAGAGCTTGCTGCGCTATCACATTCAGGCCGGAAACATTGTCCGTCCCGATGCCTGTGAGGAATGCGGGGCCACGAATCGACGGATCGAGGGGGCACACTTCAACTACGACGAGCCGTTGCGAGTCCGGTGGCTTTGCGTGCCCTGTCATCGTCGATGGGACAAGCGCGATCCCAAACATGCGACTATTGCGGTTCCGGTTCAACAAGCCGAGCAGGAGGCCACGGCATGATCTACCTCGCGTCGCCATACTCGCATCCTGACCCGGCCGTCCGCGCGGAACGGTATCGGGCTGCATGCCGAGCGGCCGCAGCGCTGTTGCTAGCCGGGCAGCCGGTCTTCTCGCCCATCGCGCATAGCCATCCGCTTTTGGACTACGGGCTGCCAGCGGATTGGTCGTTCTGGCAACGCTACGACCGGGAGTTGTTGGAGCGGTGCGACGAGGTGGTGGTCCTGATGCTGGCCGGGTGGGAGGAAAGCATTGGAGTACAGGAGGAGATTCGGATCGCGCGAAAGATGGGCAAGCCGGTGTGGTTTCTGGACATCGCCCGGCTGGTTGAAGTCCGGGCGATGTCCGCTGTCCAGGTCAGCGCTTCGTGACGGCGATCAGTTCCGGGATCGGCACCCAGGCCTCCTTGCCGTCGTTGGTGGTCACGACCGCCAGACCGTCTTCAATGCGGTCGACGGTGCCGCTGCACCCGTCATCGACCTCGCAAATCACGCGGGCACCGGGCTTGATGCGTTTGCCGGTGCGGTCGAGACACGAAGCACACAGCGCCGGCCATTCCGGCGTGGTCGCGGCGGGGCGACGCCCGCACGCGAGACATTGGCGTGGCATGATGGTGGTCCTCCCGTTGTCAAAGATCGTTGGTTCGCGGCGCGGCCGACCCGCGTCCGCCAGGACACAGGAGCCAGGAACGGTGGAGAACATCAAGGCCAGTTCGGATGGATTTGCCGACGATTTGCCGGGGGCCGACGCCCGCGTCGTTGGCCCGCGTTCCGCCCACGTTGGCCCACGTCGCGTCGTGGGCGGCGTCTTGGCCAGGAACGCGACCAACGAGAAGAGACCCCGCCAGGGGGTCTCACGGGCGATGGGGTTGTCGGGGCCGGCTATGCTTCCGCATCCGGCTGGTTGGGATCGTAGACGGTCCCGCAGCTCGTGCAGCGGACCTTCTCGTCGTCCATCCAGACTAGGTGGTCGGTGTCGTCCTCGCCGCAGTGCGGGCAGGCCGGGCCGGGCGGCGTCCAGTCGTCCTCCTCGTTGCTGCTTTGGCAGATGTCGTAGATCGCCATCGCCGCCAGCATGCCGACGAGTTGCTGTACCGGCTCATCCATGCCGGCCAGGCGACCGCCGGTGCAATCGCGGAACAGCTCGACTAGGTCGTCGACTTCCATGCGTTCGAGGGCGGTTCGCACGTCGCCCCGCGTCTGGTCGATGTGGGCCATCAGCTTCAGAACTTCGCGGTCCATCGTGGCCTCCGTTTCTACTGAGCGAGCGCGAACTTGCCGCGCTCGGTCTTGGTGAATCGGGACTCCTTGGCCTTGGTCGTGATCTCCCGCAGGATCGCGGCGTACAGCGTGGCGGCGGGCGTCTTGCCGTTGGGGCTGGACCAGTAGCTCTTCGCGGCCATCGCGTCGATCATCTCCTGGCAGGTCATCGCCTGGCCGTTTTCGCCCAGCACCTTGGCGGCGGCGTCCAGACAGCCGAGCTTCTTCGGCTTGGCCGGGGCGTCCGACTTGGCCTTGGCGTCGGGCTTGGTCTTGGCGATCTTCGCGGCCTTGGCCTTCGGGGCCTTCTTGGCGGCGTCCGCCGGGGCCTGGACGTCGGGCTTGGCCTGGGGCGAGCCGTCGCGGTTGGCCGGGCAGCGCAGGCGCTGAGCCCCCTTGATGCGGACTTTCTTGTCGGTCAGCAGGTTGGTCGCGTCCCAGCCGCCGTGCGTGCTCTCGGCGTCGATGCGGACGGGAACGACCTTGTCGCTGACCTTGGCCAGGTACGTTCCGCCGATCTTGATCTCGTCCTTCTTCATGGTGAATCTCCTCGTTCGAGGTTGCGATGGTTTGGCTGCCATCATCAGGCGGCGGGAACCACCCGCCGCGACGCCCTGGCGGGCGTTTCGGCTTCACTTGACCGGGACGGTGATGATCCGGCGTTCGTACCCACGGCCGTCCGACAGGTAGGCGAACTCGACCCCGGCGGCTTCCAGGCGGTCGGCGTCTGCCCGCCGGACGACCAGGTTCTTGCCGCCCATCTGAATGGCCACGGGCCGGTTGGCGGCGGCGTACCGGATGGCCTCGACGGCCGTTGCGAACTCCAGGGATTCAAACTCGTGCGTCATCGTTTCTCCTTTCGGTGCAATGTGTTGCGACCACGGACAGCAGTCAGTTACATCGCGTTCCGGGACACAGCAAGGCGAGTTCGAGCAGATTTCCGAAGATTTTTTCCGGGGGGCGGATGATGGCCGAGGACCGCGAACATTCGCCGACGGGGGGCCTGAACCCGAACGCGCTGACGCTGGCGAACGCCGCCCGGATGCTGACCAGGGCCGGGGGCCAGCCGGTCACCGTCGAAATGCTCCAGGCCGACCTTGCCGCCGGCGCGCCGGCCAACGCCGACGGAACGATCAACTTGGTCCACTATGCCGCCTGGCTGGTTCGGGAGATGGGAAGCCGTGATTGACCCGCGCAAGCTGCGACCGAGCGAGCTATGCCGCCTGCTCAACTCGACCCCGCTGGGGGAAGTGATCGGCGAACGGCAGCTTCATCGCCATCGCACGCGCGCGGGCCTGCGGATCGGCGACGCCCGGCACGTGGACCTGGTGCGCTACGTTGCCTGGCTCGTTCAGGTCCGGCACGCGCCGAGACCGGAGCCAGATGGCGATCCCTACGAGACGCTTAAGGGACGCGCCCGTGCTCGCAACATCGCGCTGTCCCTGGCCGGCCGGGACATCGGCGACTTGCCGGCAGTCGTGAACCCAGAGCGGAAGGAGCAGGCGGCGTCCGATTTCCGCTTCTTCTGCGAGCAGTACTTTCCGCTGACTTTCCACCTGCCCTGGTCGCGGGACCACCTGAAGGTCATCGCCAAGATCGAGCAGGCCGTGCTGCGGGGCGGCCTGTTTGCGATGGCCATGCCGCGCGGCTCGGGAAAGAGCACCATCTGCGAGTGCGCCTGCATCTGGGCGGTCCTCAATGGGCACCGCGAGTTCGTCTGCCTGATCGGGTCTGACGAAGGCCATGCAATGGATATGCTCGATTCCATCAAGATGGAGCTGGACGGCAACGACCTGCTTCTGGAGGACTTCCCCGAGGTCGCATACCCGATCCAGTGCCTCGACGGGATCGCCAACCGCTGCAACGGCCAGCTCTACAAGGGCGAGCGCACGCACATCAGTTGGACCGCCCGCGACATCGTGTTGCCGACGTTGGCTGGCAGCAAGGCGAGCGGGGCGATCATCAAGGTCGCGGGCATCACCGGCCGCATCCGTGGCATGAAGTACAAGCGGGCCGACTGCAAGACGGTGCGGCCCACGCTGGTCGTCCTCGACGATCCGCAGACCGACGAGTCGGCGCGTTCGCTGTCGCAGTGCGCCACGCGGGAGAGCATCCTGGCCGGCGCAGTCCTGGGCCTGGCCGGACCCGGCAAGAAGATCAGCGGCATCATGCCCTGCACGGTGATCCGGCCGGGCGACATGGCCGACAGCATCCTCGACCGCGACAAGCACCCGGAGTGGAATGGCGAGCGGACGAAGATGGTCTACTCGTTCCCTGCCAACGAGAAGCTGTGGCAGCGCTACGCCGAGATTCGCGGCGAGAGTATGCGGGCCGGAAACGCCGGCGAGGAGGCGACCGTGTTCTACCGCCAGAACCGGGAGTCGATGGACGAGGGTTCGCTGATCGCCTGGCCCGAGCGCTTCAACCACGACGAGCTGTCGGCCATCCAGCACGCGATGAACCTCAAGCTCCAGGACGAGGCCGCGTTCTTCGCCGAGTATCAGAATGAGCCGCTGCCCGCAGAAGCAGTGGATGCCGACGAACTCACGGCGGACCAGATTGCGGGCAAGCTCAATCGGATGAAGCGCGGCGAAGTGCCCATCGGGTGCAACCACCTGACGATGTTCATCGACGTGCAGGCCAACCTGTTGTTCTTCGTCGTCGCGGCCTGGGAGGACGACTTCACCGGCTACGTCATCGACTACGGTACGTTCCCGGATCAGAAGCGCGCCTACTTCACGCTCCGCGACGCCCGACTGACCCTCGCTGCCGTTACCAAGGCGAGCGGGCTGGAAGGAGCAATCTACGCGGGCCTGGAGCTGCTTACCAAGGACTACTTTGGCCGCGAGTGGCGACGTGACGATGGCGCGATGCTGCGGGTCGAGCGCTGCCTGATCGACGCCAACTGGGGCTCGGCCACGGACGTGGTCTACCAGTTCTGCCGGCAGTCGGCGCACGCGGGCATCGTGCTGCCCAGCCACGGCCGGTTCGTGGGCGCGTCGAGCCAACCCTTCTCCGAGTACCGGCGCAAGCCCGGCGACCGCGTAGGGCACAACTGGCGCATGCCCAACGTGCATGGCAAGCGAGCCGTGCGACATGCCCTGTTCGACACCAACTACTGGAAGTCCTTCATCCACGCTCGCCTGGCCGTGGCGATGGGCGACCGGGGCTGCCTATCGCTCTTCGGCGACAAAGCCGAGCAGCATCGTCTGTTCGCCGAACACCTGACGGCCGAGTATCGCGTGAAGACCGAGGGCCGGGGCCGGACGGTGGACGAATGGAAGATGCGCCCCGAGCGGGGCGACAACCACTGGTTCGACTGCCTGGTCGGTTGCGCCGTGGCCGCCTCGATCCAGGGCGCGGTGCTGCAAGGGACCGACGGCCAGGCCCCCGCCAAGCGCGAGCGCATCAGCTTCGCCGAGTTGCAGCGGAGGGCACGGCGATGAAAGAGAAACGGGCCAAACGATCCGACCTCGGCATCCGCTGCCCCCAGTGCGGGTGCCGGCATTTCAAGACCACCCACACTGAGCCGCTGCACGACGGCCGCATCCGCCGGCGGAAGGCCTGCCGCCATTGCGGACGCAAGGTTGTCACCTTCGAGGCCCCGCCGGCCGTCGTTCGGCAGGTGGATTCGCTACCTGTAGCACGACTTCCGTCTTTTCTCCCACTCCCTGCGTCAACTCACGCCCGAATTGCAAAGGTCTATCTGTAGAGGCCGGCGTCCGGCCTTTCACGGGAGTGCCTTTCATGGCTGATGAACTCGACGACACGATTCGCCAGAACGCCAAGGGGCCGGCCAAGGCCGCTGGCGACGCCGGCAGCGTGGAACAGCATCCGCTGCCCGATCAGATCGAAGCGGATCGCTACCTCGCGTCAAAGGAAGCCGCCGAATCCAAGAAACGCGGACTGCGCCTCAACAAACTCGTTCCGCCGGGAGCATCGTAGTGTTCCGCTGGCTTTCCAACCTGTTCACCACGGCGAAGCCGGCCCGTCACATGCGGGGGCGGGCAATGCGGCTGCTCCGCGCCAGCTACGACGCGGCGGTGACCAACGACGACAACCGCCGGCACTGGGCCAACGCGGACGGACTGTCGGCCAACGCCGCCAACAGCGCCGAAGTTCGCCGCGTGCTGCGGAACCGGGCGCGGTACGAGGTCGCCAACAACAGCTACGCCCGCGGCATCGTGCTGACTCTGGCCAACGACGTGATCGGCACCGGCCCCCGGTTGCAGATGCTAACCGAGGACGCCGAGGCCAATCGCCGGATCGAGCGTGCGTTCGCTGCCTGGGCCAAAGCGGTCAACCTGGCCGAGAAGCTCCGCACGCTGCGGACGGCGCGGGCCGAGGACGGCGAGGGGTTCGCCATCCTGACCAGCAACCCGAAGCTGCCCACACAAGTGCAGCTCGACCTGCGCCTCGTCGAGGCGGACCAGTTTTGCACCCCGGACCTCGCGTCCCTGGACACGAACGCCGTTGACGGCATCGTGTTCGACACCGCTGGCAACCCCGTCGAGTACCACGTGCTGAAAGAACATCCCGGCGAGACGGCCCGGCGCTTCTTCCTCGACTATGACCGCGTGCCAGCGTCCTCAGTAATCCACTTGTTCCGTGCCGACCGGCCCGGCCAGGCACGCGGCATCCCGGACATCATGCCGGCGCTGCCGCTCTTCGCCCAGCTGCGGCGCTTCACGTTGGCCGTGATCGCCGCCGCCGAGACCGCCGCCGATTTCGCCGGCATCCTTTACACTGACGCGCCGGCTGGCGGCGAGTCGGAAGCGGCCGAGCCGTTCGAGCCGATTGAATTGGAGCAGCGAGCGCTGGTGACCATGCCCGGCGGCTGGAAGATGAGCCAGCTTCAGGCCGAGCAGCCGGCGACGACCTACGCCGAGTTCAAGAAGGAGATCCTCAACGAGATCGCCCGCTGTTTGAACATGCCCTTCAATGTCGCGGCGGGGAACTCGTCGGGCTACAACTACGCCTCCGGCCGGCTCGACCACCAGACCTACTTCAAAGCGATCCGCGTCGATCAGTCGCACATCGAATGCGTCGTTCTCGACCGCGTCCTGGCGGCGTGGCTTGATGAGGCGGCATTGATTCCGGGCCTGTTACCTGCTGGCCTTGGCCCGTTCGCTGACTGGCCGCACCAGTGGTTCTGGGATGGCCAGGAACACGTCGATCCCGCCAAGGAAGCGTCGGCGCAGGCGACGCGCCTGGCCAACCACACGACCACGCTGGCTCACGAATACGCCCGGCAAGGCCGGGACTGGGAAGAGGCCCTGCGCCAGCGAGCCAAGGAAGTCGCTCTCATGCAGGAGCTGGGGCTGACGCCAGCACAAGCCCAACCGGCTCCGGCAGACCAAGAAGAGGAACCTATTGATGACGAAGCCGAACTCGAAGAGCAAGCCGCCTGACAACCGGTCTCTGAACTTGCTGGCGGCATCGGTCGAGTTGGAAGCGGCCCCGGCCGAGGGCGAAGCCCAGAAGCTGCGCCGCTTCACCATGACCGCCTACAC
This sequence comes from Microthrixaceae bacterium, assembly GCA_052386335.1. Taxonomy (GTDB): domain Bacteria; phylum Actinomycetota; class Acidimicrobiia; order Acidimicrobiales; family VFJN01; genus VFJN01. The sequence goes on along the minus strand of JBQTKH010000040.1, from coordinate 26,188 downwards.
CGGCGGGGCCATGCAGCTTGCGGGCTGGCGCTATCCGGTGGTCGTCGATCTGCAAGGGCTGCAAGTCGGCAAGCAGCGGCGTCCGATCCTGCTCGACCACACCCGCGATGTGGACTTCGTGATGGGGCAGACCGACTCCATCGCGGTGATGAACGATCAGCTCGTCGTCGCCGGCCAGGTCATGGGCGACTCTCCGAAAGCCAAGCAAGTGGTCGCCCTCAACGACAGGGGCTTCTCGTGGCAAGCGTCCATTGGGGCGCGGGCCGAGCAGGTCGAGTTCGTGCCGGAGGGGAAGACCTCGCAGGCCAATGGCCGAGAGTTCCCCGGCCCGGTCAACATCGCCCGGCGGGCCACGCTGGGTGAGATCAGCTTCGTGGTGCTCGGCGCGGACGAGAACACGTCCGCGCAGATCGCCGCCAGCGAATCGAAGGAGAGCAATGACATGGACTTTGCACAGTGGGCCGAGTCGCAGGGCTTTGCGGTCGATGGCCTCAACGAGCAGCAGACCAAGTGCCTGCGGATGATCTTCGATGCCCAGGCCGGCAAGCCGACGCCGGCGTCGGAGGGCGGCGATCCGAATCCCGCCGTAACGATCCGCGCCGAAGCGGCAGCTGAAGCGAAACGGATCGTGGCGATCCGCAAGGTCTGCGGCGGCAAGCACGGCGACATCGAGGCCAAGGCCATCGAGGAAGGCTGGGACGCGACCCGCGCTGAACTGGAATTACTGCGTGTTTCCCGGCCGCAGGGACCGGCGATCCAGGCTGGCGACAAGCCCCACAATGCCGCCGCCATCGAAGCAGCCCTGTGCCTGTCGGTGCGGATGCCCGAGGCCAAGGTTATCGGGTGGTACGGCGAGCAGGCGGTTGAGACCGCCCGGTCCCGCGACCTTCGCGGCATGGGGCTGCACGAGCTCTTCTACCATGTGATCCACGCCGCCGGCGGGCACGCCCGTCCTGGCCGCATGAATGACGACACCATCCGCACCGCCTTCGAGTCCGACCGCACCCTGCGCGCGGCCGGGGGCGGGTTCTCCACGATCAGCCTGTCGGGCATCCTCTCGAACGTGGCCAACAAGGCGCTGCTGGAAGCCTACAGCGCCGTCGAGAGCATCGCGGGCCGCATCTGCGCCCAGACCGACGTGAACGACTTCAAGCAGGTCACGCGCTACCGCATGACCGGCCAGGGCACGTTCGAGAAGGTCGGCCCCGACGGCGAGCTGAAGCACGCCCAGCTCACGGAAGAAGCCTACACGAACCAGATCGACACCTACGGCAAGATGATCGCGCTGACCCGGCAGATGATAATCAACGACGACCTGGGGGCGTTCCTGCAAATCCCGCGCATCCTCGGGCGGCAATCGGCACTGGCCGTCGAGTCGGCGGTGTTCACCTTGCTGCTCTCCAACCCCGGCGGCTTCTACAGCGCGGCCAACAAGAACTTCCTCTCCGGTGCAACCTCGGCGCTGCAGATTAACTCGCTGACTTTGGCCGAGCAGCTGTTCATGGATCAGACCGACAAGGACGGCAAGCCGATCCTGATTTCGCCGGCGATTCTGCTCGTGCCATCGGCCCTCAAGGTCGTCGCCCAGCAGCTCATGACCGAGACGCGCATCAACGAGTTCACCGGGCCGCCCAAGCCGGCCAACAACCCGCACGCGGGCAAGTGGATTCCGCTGGCCTCGCCGTACCTGAACTCACAGGGACTGCCCGGCAGCAGCGCCACGGCGTGGTATCTGTTCGCCAACCCGGCCGACGTGGCGGCAATGGAGATCGCCTACCTGCGCGGACAGCGGACCCCGACCATCGAATCGGGCGAGACGGATTTCGACACCCTGGGCATGAAGTGGCGCGGCTACTTCGACTTCGGCGTCGCCATGCAAGACTTCCGGGCGACGGTCAAGAGCGCCGGGGCCTAACGAACCCAACGACAGGAGACTGACCAATGGCACAAGCCGTTTACGTTCACGAAGGCGGGTCCATCGACTACACCCCGGCAGCAGATGTGGCCGCGGGCGACGTGGTCGTGCAAGTGGACCTGGTCGGCGTGGCCAAGCTGGACATCAAGGCGAACAAGCTCGGGGCGCTGGCCGTGTGCGGCGTCTTCGACTTCGCCAAGGTCGCTGCCGTGGCGCTGCCGGTCGGGACCATCGTGTACTGGGATGACGCGGCCAACGTCGCAACCAACGTAGCAGCCGGGAACAAGCAGATCGGCAAGGTGGTCCGTGCCGCTGCCGCTGCCGATGCGACCGTTCGTGTTCGGCTCAGTCAGTGAGGCGATGATGGCCGACCTGCTGCAAACCGGCTCCGACTGGCTAGCTGACCAGCTCAAGACGCACGCCTCGCGGCCGGTCGTCTACCGACGCGGCGCGGACGAGGTGACGGTGCAAGCCACGGTCGGACGGACGCTGTTGAAACTCGACGACGGCTACGGCGGCGTGCGGATGGAGTGGACCGACCGCGATTTCCTGATCCAGGCGGCGGACCTCGTGCTGGGCGGCTCGCCGACGTTGCCCGAACGCGGCGATGTGATCCGCGAGATGCAGGGAACCAAGACCTTCGTGTACGAGGTCATGGCCCCGGGCAAGGAACCGCCCTGGCGCTGGTCGGATGTGTATCGGAAGCTGTTGCGGATTCACACCAAGCAGATCGGCGTGGAGGAACCTTGATGGCCGTCATCCTGGACATCGCCGACGCGGTGGTGGCGCAGCTCAACGCCGCAACGTTCAGCCAGCCGGTGACCGCCGAACGGCACTTCCAGCCGAAGTTCGAGCTGTCCGAGATGACCGAGCTGAAGGTCAGCGTCGTGCCCCGGTCGCTGGCGTCGAAGTCGCTGGACCGCAGCCGTGACAGCTTCGACTATCTGATCGACGTGGCGGTGCAGCACAAGACCGACATGAGCCAGGCGGCGCTGGACGCGCTGATGACGCTGGTCGAGGAGATCGCCGATCACTTTCGGACGCAGCCCCTGACGGCGTATCCGAACGCCCGCTGCACCGAGGTGAAAAACGAGCCGGTCTACGCGCTGGAACACCTGGACGAGTTCCGCCAGTTCACCAGCGTCATCACCTTGACCTTCCGCGTGTGGAGGTAGCCCATGATCGGCCTCACGTTCAAAGCCGCGAAGCAAGGCTTTTTCGACCGCGACAAGGTCAAGCGGTCGGTGGACGCCGGCACGCGCAAGGTGCTGTCGAAGTTCGGCGCGTTCGTGCGCCAGCGGGCCAGGACCTCCATCCGCCGGCGCAAGGGGACCAGTCCGCCGGGCCAGCCGCCGCATTCGCACGTGGGCCTGCTGCGGCGGTTCATCCTGTTCGCCTACGACACCGACCGCAAGTCGGTCGTCATCGGCCCGACGCTGACGAAGGAAGGCTCCGAAGCGCCCCGGCTCCTGGAACACGGTGGCGACACGGTTGCCAAAGTGGAGGGGAAACGCCGGCGGCTGCGCTACCGGCCGCGCCCATTCATGGGGCCGGCCTTCGAGCAGGAAAAGACCAGACTGCCCACCCTGTGGCGCGACTCGGTCCGATAAGGAGACGATCTCATGGCAGTGAAACTCGGCCTCGACGCCAAGCTGTATCGCAACACGGGCACCTACGCCGCCCCGGTCTGGAACGAGGTCAAGAACGTCAAGGACCTCACGTTGAACCTGGAGGCCGGCGAGGCCGACGTGACCACGCGCGGCAACAACGGCTGGCGGGCCACGGTCGCCACGCTCAAAGACGGCTCCATCGAGTTCGAGATGGTCTGGGACACGGCCGACGACGACTTCGGCTCGATCCGCGACACCTTCCTCAACCGCGCCGCGATGGAGTTCGCCGTCATGGACGGCGACATCACCGTGGCCGGTTCGCAGGGCCTGCGGGCGACCTGCATGGTCACCAACTTCAGCCGCAACGAGGCACTTGAGGAAGCAATCACGGTCAGCGTGACCGTCAAGCCGACCTACTCCATCAACCCGCCGATCTGGGTCGTCGTGCCGTAGAGCTGAGGGGAGAAGTTTGCATGCAGAGTTTCAAGGACAACGCCGGTCGGACCTGGACGATCACGATCAACGTGGCGGCCATCAAGCGCGTGCGCGGCCTGCTCAACGTCGATCTGTACAAGCTGGTGGATGACGGCTTCAAGCCGCTGGCCGCGCTCATCAGCGACCCGGTGCAGCTCGCCGACGTGCTCTATTGCCTGTGCAAGGAAGAAGCCGACGCCAAGCAAATCACCGATGAGGACTTTGGCCGGGCGCTGGGCGGCGACGCCATCACGCTTGCGGCCGAGGCGTTCGTGGAGGAACTGATCGATTTTTTCCCCGATGCCCGGGCGCGGGCGAGCCTGCGGAAGGTCGTAACGGCGGGGCGCAAGGTCCGCGACCGGCTGCTCGACCACGCGGAGACGCTGATCGAGAAGATCGACCCGGAGCAGGAAGCGAACGGCTTGATCGCCTCGTTTGGCAGCTCGCGGGCATCCTCGGCATCGACCCCAGCCCCTTCACCCTCCGCGAACTCGTGACGATGGCCGAGGCGCGCAGCCAGCAGCGCTGGGCGCACACGTCCGCGATCTTGGCCATGCTCGCCAACGTCCACCGCGATCCGAAAAAGGCGCGGGTGTTCAAGCCCGCCGACTTCAACCCCTACCTGCGCCGCAAGGAGCCGGTCGTCGCCAAGGTGGGGATCAGCGTGCTCAAGCAAGTGTTCGTGGACCGGCCCGCGAAGGGAACGTAATCGATGTCATCGGCCCAGGGAATTCGTGCCGGCGCAGCCTACGTCGAGCTTTACACCAAGGACAACCGCCTGGTGAAAGGTCTCGCCGCCGCTGCGCAGAAGCTGAAGGCCTTCGGCGCGAGCCTCATCGGCATCGGCACCCAGATGGCGGGACTTGGGGTTGCCCTGCTCACGCCGTTCCTCGGCGCGGCCAAGGTCTTTGCCGACATGGGCAGCGACCTGGTCGATATGAGCCAGCGGACCGGTGTGACCGTCGAAGCCCTGTCTGAGCTGGGGTTCGCGGCCGGACAATCCGGCGCGGACATGGAAACGCTCGAAGGCGGTCTGCGCCGGATGCAGAAGCTGATCGTCGAAGCGGCCGGCGGGTCGGCCGAGGCCCGCCAGGCGCTACAGCGCCTCGGCCTGACCGTGGCCGATTTGAAGGCGCTGTCTCCCGACGAGCAGTTCAAGTTGATCGCCGAGAAGCTGAGTGCCATCGAGAACCCGACCCTTCGCGCTGCCCTGGCGATGGACATCTTCGGCAAGTCGGGCACCAGGCTGCTGCCGCTCCTGTCGGGCGGGGCCAAGGGTATCGAGGAATTGCAAGAGCAGGCCCGCGAGCTGGGGCTGACCATCTCGACGGAGGATGCCCAAGCCGCCGAGGCGTTCGGCGACGCCATCGACACGCTCTGGAAAGTTCTCAAGAAGGCGGTGTTCACCATCGGCTCGGCGCTGGCACCATCGCTCAAGGAACTGGCCGAGTGGATTACCCGCACGGTCAAGAACATCTCGGACTGGATCGGCCAGAACAAGGACCTCGTCGTCACCATCTTCCAGATCGCCGCCGCCGTGCTGGCCGGCGGTCTAGCCCTGATCGCCCTGGGCGCAGCGTTCTCGGCCATCGGCGCGGCCATCGGAGCCGTGGTCACGATCATCTCCGGCATCGGCACGGCGATTGGCGTGATCGGCTCCGTCATCGGTGCGCTGCTCTCGCCCATCGGCCTGGTGATCGCGGGGCTGACAGCGCTGGCGGCGTTTTTCTTGCTGGCAACCGACACCGGAAGCCAGGCGCTCGAATGGCTGGGCCAGCAGTTCAACGCGCTCAAGGACACAGCGCTCGCCGCCTGGCAGGGCATCGCCGACGCCCTGGCCGCTGGCGACATCGCCCTCGCCGCCAAGATCGTCTGGCTGACCCTGAAGATGGAATGGCAGAAGGGCGTCCTCTGGCTCGAAGAAAAGTGGCTGGAGTTCAAGAACTTCTTCGTGGACACGTTCTTCCGGGCCGTGTTCGCCATCTCCCGATTCATGAACGACGCTTGGGCCGGCTTGCAAGTCGCCTGGGTGGAAACGACCGCCTTCCTGTCCAACGCCTGGACCAGCTTCATCAGCGTCCTGCAAAAGGGCTGGAACCGCTTCTCCGGTTTCTTCCAGAAGGTCTGGGCGCGGGTCAAGAGCGTGTTCAGCGACACCGACGCTGATGCCGAGATCGCCCGGATCAACGAGGAAATCGCGCAGGAGGACCAGGCTATCAACGCTCGCCGCGATGCGGCCGTGCAAGGGCGGGAGCAGGAACGGCAGCGACGGCGCAACGAGATCGAACGGGAACGGGCCGGCGTTGAACAGGAGCTGAATCGCATGCAAGAGGAGGAGCGGGCCGCGCGGCAAGCCGCTGCCCAGGCCCAGCTCCAGGAATCGGAGGACGCCCTGGGCGAGGCCCGCAAGGAATGGGAGGCAGCTTTGGCAGAAGCGGCCCGCAAGCGTCAGGAAGCCGAAGCCGCCCGAGCCCCGGAGCGGTTGCGAAGGCCCGACTTCCCCGAACTCGAGGAGGCGGTCGATACGACGCGGAAGAAGGTGGACATCCAGGGGACGTTCAATCCGCTGGCCGTCCGGGGTCTGGGCGGCGAGAGCCTGGCGGAGCGCACGGCGCGCGCCAGCGAGCAGGTCGCGGCCAACACCAAGAAGCTGCTCGAAAAGGCCAGGGACGGCGGACTCGTGTTCGCGTGAGGACGGCATGGCCATCATCATCGAGAAATTCGAGAGCCGCGAGGCAACGGTGGGCATCGAAAGCCCCTCCGTCGATCTCCAGTTCATGGTGCTGGGCACCGAGGACGACGTGGAGGTCAAGGCGCTGGTCGAGGCCACGGTGCCTGCCTTTTACGCCGGCCTGGTCTTTCAGAGCTACCACATCGCCCACCAGGGCGGGGGCGTCTGGGAAGCGTCCGCTCGCTACGGCAAGAAAGAGCCAAAGGAACCGGGCGAGTCGAGCTTCAGCTTCGATACGGGCGGCGGGACGCAGCACATCACCCAGAGCCTTCAGACGGTCAACAGCTACGCGCTGCCCGGCGAGGACCCGCCGGACTTCAAGGGCGCGATCGGCGTTAACACCGACAGCGTCGAGGGGACCGACATCACGATCCCCGTCTACAACTTCACGGAAACCCACTACATCCCCGTCCCGCTCGTCACCGGCGCGTACAAGGCAATTCTCTTCTTCCTCACGGGCCGCGTGAACAACGCCCCGTTCAAGGGCTTCGCCCCGGGCGAGGTCCTGTTCATGGGCGCTTCGGGCTCGCAGCGCGGGCAAGACGACTGGGAGATCACTTTCCGTTTTGCGGCCAGTCCCAACGTGGTCGGACTGACCGTCGGCGACATCGTTGGGATCGACAAGAAGGGCTGGGAATACCTGTGGGTCCGCTATGCCGACGCGGAAGACGAGAACACGCTGGTGAAGCAGCCGATCGCGGCCTACGTCGAGAAGGTCTACGAGGAGGGCGACCTCTCCTTGCTGGGGATCGGAGTCTGACATGCCGGGCGACCCGCTCAAGAAGGTGCAGCCTGGGCAACGGCTGCAGATTCCCGCCGAGGCGTTCAACGCCTTCCTCGACGCCTCGCGTTACGTCCGCGCCCGGCAGCACAGCAACGAGTCGGAGCCGGGCGACGAATTCCGCCAGACCGGGATCGTCAAGGTCCGCAACATCACCGGTCAGGATCAGCAACGGTACAGCGTCCTGGCCCTCCTAGACCCGATCATTGGCCCCGCCGACAACCTCCGGGAGTTCAAGAACCGGGTCAACTTCGACGGCGGCGTGCCGGAGGACCCGCCGCGGAGCGGGCGCTACGCAGTGCTGCTGGAGCCGTTGGCGAACAACGCCATCGGGCGGGGGATCGTGGCGGGCGTGACGCCGGTGCGCCTGCGCGTCAACCCGGCGCAGCTTTACGACTTCGCCGAGGTGCAGGCGGGGGAAACAGCCTCGTTGCGAAACGTGCCGCACGGCTCGGCGCGGGTGCTGTGGGTCGAGAATACGGGCTCGACCGAGCGCTGGGCCGTCGTGCGGCTGGATGACGGCGACTACCAGGCGCACGTGCTGATCACCAGCAACGTACCCGACGACGACGGCTACTACCCCGGCGTCGTGCAGCGCTACGACGTGGACACGAAAACCTGGCAAACGCTGTTCGAGTGCAAGGTGGTGGACATCAACCAATGATCCTGCGGCAGCGATACCTGGCGCGTTACCTGGGGCCGAAAGGCGACGTGCCGCTGTTCTCCATCGGCTGCCCCGGCACGGGTTCCGGGCCAGCGGCGTTCCAGGCGTCCGTGCCCCGGCTGCTGGCGAGGTTTTTGGGACTGGTCGATGACGTGCCGCTCTACGGTTATTCGACCTGCGAGTTCCCGCGCATCGGCCGCTATCTGATGCGCTTCGTCGGCATGACCACGGACCACGTGCCGGTGTACGCGCTGGGCTGCTGCCTGGAATCGTCGAGCGGCTCGTCTGGCGAGAGTGGGTCATCGGGCGAAAGCTCCGGCTTCAGTGGTTCTTCGGGCGAAAGCTCTGGGTTCAGCGGATCGTCGGGCGAAAGCGGATCGTCCGGGGAAAGCTCTGGATTTACCGGATCGTCCGGGGAGAGTTCCGGCCTCAGCGGTTCATCGGGTGAGAGTTCTGGTTTGAGCGGCTCGACCGGAGAGAGTTCAGGCGTGAGCGGATCGTCCGGTTCCTCGGGACTGTCCGGTTCGTCGGGAGAAAGCTCGGGGCCAAGCGGCTCGTCGGGAGAAGGCTCCGGCTCTTCCGGGGGCGGCTCGGGCATCAGCGGGTCGTCTTCTGGCGAGAGTTCCGGCTTGACCGGATCGGTCGGCTCCTCCGGTGCATCGTCCGGCACAAGCGGCTTGTCGGGGGAAAGCTCTGGCGTCAGCGGGTCATCCGGTGTCAGTGGCTCGTCCGGCAGCGGCCCTGGATCAAGCGGCTCCTCGAGCGCGAGTTCTGGCCCCAGCGGGTCGGCAAGCGGTTCCGGGTCCGCTTCGGGTTCCGGCAGCGAGGGCATGTCAGGGACCGGCGGGACCAGCGGGCCAGGCTCGGGCACGAGCGGCATTTCGGGGTCGAGCGGATCGCAGTCGGGCAGCGGCATCGGCAGCTCGGGCGCGTCGAGCGGGATCGGCGGTTCGTCGGGAAGTGGATCGGGCTCGGCCCTGGGCAGTGCGTCGGGAAGCGGGTCGGCATCGAGCGGCCCGCCCGGCTCAGGCTCCGCATCTGGGAGCGGCCCGGCTTCGGGCACCGGTGCCGGCTCCAGTTCTGGTGTCGGCTCGTCCGGCCTGGGATCGTCGGGCGCGGCCAGTGGCTCCGCGCCGGGCGGCTCCGGTGCAAGCAGCGGTCAGGGCTCCAGCGGCGGCGTGGGTTCGAGCGGCGGTTCCGGGTCAGCACCTGGCGGTTCATCTGGTCCTGGCTCGGCCAGCGGCCCATCAGGAGGCAGTTCATGCCCCGAGTACCCCTGGGAAATGGAAGCCTTCGGCGGTGCGTCCTGGTCCGGCGACGGCTGGTCCGTCCGCATCGACTTCCAGGACTCGGCCAACTGCGGCGGTCCCAATGCGGACACGCAGTCCGGCACGGCCTCCCGCCGCGTCTGCCTCAGCGCTCCCAAGCGCCTGACCGTCCACATGACCGGCAATGTGGAGCGACAAGACACCGGCTTTGAGTACGGCGAAACCCGCGTCAACGGGGCGCTGGTCGCATCGGGCGGCTCGGTCGGCGAAGGCTTGGGCTGCGCCATGACCACCGTCAACGCCGACGGCTCCATCGACCTGCCCGCCGGCGATCACCTGATCGAGCTGTACGCCAGCACGAATGACCCGCTCTACCACGTCGGAGCGTACTGGCAATTCGACTTCACATGGGAGCCCTTATGAGCACAACCGCGATGCACGAAAACGCCATCGACTGGACCAAGTGCGCTTCGGCCACGCCGGACCTATCGGTCGAGGAGATGATCCGGCTAATCGAACACGTCCCGCCCGGCCCGTGGCCGTCCGGCTGGGCGTCCTGGCCAAACGTTAATGAGGCCCACCGGGTCATGGCACGGCGCTTCGCCGACAGCCTGACGCCGGGCCGCCACGCCTACCCCGAGGAGCGCGGTATCGTGATTGCCGGCGGCGGCTTGAAGTACTTCCCCAGCGTCTGGGTGTGCATCAACCTGGTCCGGCATTTCGGCTGCAAGCTGCCGATCCAGCTCTGGCATCTGGGCAAGGGAGAAATCGATCCCTACCTGCGCCGGCTCTTGAAGCCGCTGGGCGTCGAATGCGTGGACGCCCGCGAAGTCGAGAAGGAACATCCCTGCCGGATTCTGTGCGGCTGGGAGCTAAAACCCTTCTCGACGCTGCATTCACCGTTCGAGGAAGTCCTCTTCCTCGACGCCGATTGCGGGCCGTGCCGCGATGTCACGGAGATCTTCACCTGGCCCGAGTACCTGGACAAGGGGGCGATCTTCTGGCCCGACTACGGCTGCTGGCAGCTCAAGCGTGATGTCTGGGAAATCTTCGACATCCCCGAGGTCGCCGCGCGCTGGCAGCAGGAGGTAGCGTTCGAGAGCGGCCAGTACCTGATCAACAAGACCCGCTGCTGGCGTGAACTCCGCATGGCTCTCTGGTACGCGGAGCATTCGGATTTCGTTTTTCGGGTCGTCTACGGCGACAAGGAATGCTTCCACTTGGGCTGGCGCAAGCTCGGCAGCGAGTACGCCATGCCCAGCAAGGCCCCCGGCTGGAATCAGCACACCATCGTGCAATGGGACTTCCACGGCCAGCAGATGTTCAACCATCGCTGCCAAGACAAGTGGAAACTCGGCGGCGGCAATCGCCGCAACAACTCGCTGGCCAACGAAGAACTGTGCTTTCAACTCCTTGCCGATCTGCGCAAGCGCTGGGACGGCGTCCTCTGGCACAACCCGGACCCGACGCCGGAGGAACAGCAGACCATCGCGGCGCTGGCGGGCCGGCGCTTTCTCTATCGGCGCGTCGGCCACGATGAGCGGCCGTTGCGGCTGGAACCGATGGGCAAGGTCGGCGAAGGGGCTGCTGAGTGCGAGCGGCGTTGGGACGTGAACATCGACGACGGTGCCACGATCCTGACGTTGGGCCGTCTGGACCGCCCCACCTGTCATCTGCAACGCAACGGCGACAGTTCCTGGCACGGGCAATGGCTCGAACACGAGCGCATGCCCATCGAGTTCATTCCGATGGAGGGTTAGAAAATGGGCTTGTCCTATCCTTTATTGAATAGCCGCTGGGAGTTGGAGGACTACAGCCGCCGCCGGGCCGCGGGCATCTTCTACGGCGAGAACCGGATGCTGTGCCGGCTGTTGGGCGACTACCTCGCCTTCGTGGACACGCACGATTTCATGCTTGCGCTGCGCCTGGTGCTGGACGGCTTCTGGGAGGCGTGGGTGACGCTGGCGCTCGGCCGGTACATCCAGCCCGGCTTCCACTGCGTCGATGTCGGGGCCAACTACGGCTACTACACTTTGCTCATGGCTGGCGCCTGCGAGCGCGAGGGCCGCGTCCTTGCATGCGAGCCGAATCCCCTGTTGGCGGAAACGTACCTGCCGGGGAACGTGGCGCTGAACGGTTTTCGGGACCGCGTCGAGATTTGCCAGAAGGTAATCGGCAACATCAACGCCGAGCGGGTGGAGTTCGTTCTGCACGATGGCGACTACGCGACTTCGTGCCTGGAGCGCTGGGCCTATCCGCACCGATCGCAGAACATTCAGGTGCCGGCGACCACGCTGGACAGCGCCCTGCGCACCTGGGAACGCCTGGATTTGGTCAAGATCGATGCCGAGGGTGCGGAGGCTCTGGTCTGGGAAGGCATGCAGGAAACGCTCAAGCGGTTCCCCGCCGTCGCCGTTGCCATCGAGCTGCACCTGCAGCGCGACCCGCCGCAGGTCACCAGCTTCCTCCACCAGCTGGAACAGGAAGGCTACAGCCTGCGCCACCTCAACTACGACGGCGACATCGCCTTCACGGACGCCGCGACCATCGTTGCCAACCCGCAAGAGCACTGGATGCTGTGGGTGCAGAAGTGAGCGGCAAGCCCGGTCCGCATCGGACCCTCGCTTGCCCTCACGGCCGAGGCGTGGGAGTCCGACGTGGAGGACGCCGCCGCCACGCTGACCCTGGTCTACGACCACCGCCGCTCGCAGTTGTTTGGTTCGCTCCGCGAAGCGAACCATACTGTTTCGGCGTGAAGTGCGGGCCGAACCGCAATTTTGTCTCTCGCGTCGAAAGCAGGCTTGCGGAGTTCCAAATTCCGTCAACGGTTTTCGTGATTCCGCCCGAGGGCGCTTGGCGAGCTGACGCATGGTGCCCACCGACACGCCAAATGGCTTTGTCCAAGGGGATGTCGTTCCGCGCCATGCCGTCGCTGTCAGTGGGCGGGAAGGAGCCGCAGAACATCAATTGCCGCTGGTCTCGCGGCGGAACAGCAGGTACTTGACACCTGAATGCGGCATCTGTACAAAACACCTAACTCGACAGGTTCCCCGTGCGGTTTGCCATGCGGGGATGAAAAGGGAAGCCGGTGAGAATCCGGCACAGGGCCGCTGCTGTATTCGGCAAGAGGTCCAGGCACATTGCCACTGTGGCGCAAGCTACGGGAAGGCCGCCTGAACCTCGTTACGAGCCGTAAGTCAGAAGACCTGCCTGTCAGAAGAATATCGTGGCGCCTCGGACCTTAGGCCGCCGCGCTGGCAGGACAGTCCGTTTGTGCTCGCGCCGAAACGCGCTGGGCATCCTGCTAGCGTCTGCCGTCCGGGGTTGTCGCCTCTTGCCCGGACCCGGCAGAAAGGACTGTCTGAAGACCATGTTGAGCCGTTTCGTTGATTCCCCACCCGACCAAAGTGCGTCCAAGTCGGCCCGGATCATCCTCTTATCGGGCTTGATCGCCGCGGCAGCTGTCCTGTGGCTCGTCCCTCACCCACCGAATTTTGCTCCTATCGGGGCGATGGCGTTGTTCGGCGGCGCGTGCTTCGCAGACCGGCGAGTCGCGTTTCTCCTTCCGTTGGCCGCCCTCTTCCTGAGCGACCTGGTCCTCGGGCTGCACGTACTCGTCCCGGTCGTCTACGGCAGCTTCGCTGTGAACGTGCTGTTGGGCCGCTGGCTCCGTGGCCGGCGACGGTTCGTGCCCGTGGCTCTGGCGACGCTTGCCGGATCGCTCCAATTCTTTGTCATGACGAACTTCGCCTACTGGTTGCTGTGGTATCCGCATACCTGGACGGGGTTGGTGACCTGCTACGTCGCGGCGTTGCTCTTCTTTCACAACACGCTCCTCGGCGACGCCACCTTCGTCGGCGTGTTGTTCGGCGCGATGGCGCTTGCGGAGGCTGGCTTCCCAGCGCTCCGCGAACGCGCTCTGCCCGCCGCGACATGAATCCGCTTCACAATTTCAACCACCAACCCACAGTCGAACAAGGAGAACAATATATGACCCTGGCAACGAATCTTGGCTTTCCGCGCATGGGCCGAAACCGCGAGTTGAAGAAGGCCCTCGAACAATTCTGGGCCGGGAAAGCTCCGGCCGAGCAACTGCAAACGACTGCCCGACAGATGCGGCGAATGCACTGGCAACTCCAACATGCTGCCGGGCTGGCGCATGTCCCGTGCAACGACTTCTCGCTGTACGACCACATTCTCGACACGGCGGTCATGGTCGGCATCGTGCCCGACCGCTTCGCTGGCATCACGGACGACCTGGAGCGTTATTCCGCGATGGCCCGGGGCGGCAAAAGCCGCGACGGACAGCCCGGTCCGGCCGCGCTGGAGATGACCAAGTGGTTCGACACCAACTACCACTACCTCGTCCCGGAATTCCGACGCGGGCAGCCGTTCCGCCTGGCCACGACCAAGCCCGTGGATGAGTTCGTCGAAGCCAAAACCCTTGGCGTCCCCGCCCGCCCGGTGCTGGTCGGTCCGATGTCGTTCCTGTTCTTGGGTAAGGCGAAGGAACCGGGCTTCGAGCCGCTCGACCTGCTGCCGGCCCTCATGCCGGTCTACGAAGACTTGCTCAGTCAGCTTGCCGCAGCCGGAGCAGAGTGGGTGCAGATCGACGAGCCATGTCTCGTCACCGACATCGACGACCGCGTCCTGAAGGCTCTGGAACATACATACGCCCGGCTGGCGACTGCCGCGCCGACGCTCAATCTGCTCCTCGCCACTTACTTCGGTCCCCTGGGCGACGCCCTGCCGCGAGTGCTCAAACTGCCCGTCCAGGCAGTGCATCTCGACCTCGTGCGGGCACCGGACCAACTCGATGAAGCCCTGTCCCTCGCGCCGGAGGGGCTCACGTTGTCGCTCGGGCTGGTGGACGGCCGCAACGTCTGGAGAACCAACCTGCTGCCGGCCCTCGACCGGGCGGAGAAAGCGGCGAAGCACCTGGGCGGCGAGCGGGTGATGATCGCCCCGTCCTGCTCGCTGTTGCACGTCCCGATTGACCTCGACGACGAAACCGCACTGGACCCCGAGGTGCGGGAGTGGCTTGCCTTCGCCAAACAAAAAGTTGAGGAAGTCGCGCTCATCGCCCGTGCTATCCGCGACGGGCGGCAAGCTATTGCCAACGAACTCGCCGAGAACGTGTCGGCGATGAACCGTCGCCGTTCCTCACCGCGCACGCACAATCCGGAAGTCCGCACCCGGCTCGCTGCCGTCACGCCAGCGATGCTTGAGCGCAAGAACCCCTACGCCGAGCGACGGACGGCCCAACGCTCGCGAACCTCGTTGCCAGCATTCCCAACGACCACCATCGGCTCGTTCCCGCAGACCGACGAGGTCCGCAAGGTCCGTGCGGCGCACAAAGCAGGCAAGCTCCCAACGGCTGAATACGACGCCTTCCTGAAGGAACAGACCGCCCAAGCGATCCGTTGGCAGGAAGAGGTCGGTCTCGACGTGCTGGTCCACGGCGAGTTCGAGCGGAACGACATGGTCGAGTATTTCGGCGAGCAGCTCGACGGGTTCGTGTTCACCGCCAACGGCTGGGTACAGAGCTACGGGTCGCGGTGCGTCAAGCCGCCGATCATCGTCGGCGACGTGACCCGGCGCGGGCCGATGACAACGGCCTGGACCAGCTACGCCCAATCCCTCACAACCAGACCAGTCAAGGGGATGCTGACCGGGCCGGTGACCATCCTGCAATGGTCGTTCGTCCGCGACGACCAGCCCCGGAAGGACACTTGCTGGCAGATTGCGATGGCAATCCGCGACGAGGTGGACGACCTGCAAGCCGGCGGCGCGGCCATCGTGCAGATCGATGAACCAGCCCTTCGGGAAGGGTTGCCGCTGCGACGGGCGGACTGGGCTGAGTACCTCCGCTGGGCGGTGGACGCCTTCCGGCTGTCGGCGGCCGTGGCCCGCAACGACACCCAAATCCACACGCATATGTGTTACTGCGAGTTCAATGACATCCTCGACTCCATCGCGGCCCTGGACGCCGACGTGATCTCCATCGAGACCTCACGGTCGCAGATGGAAATCCTTGGGGCGTTCGCCGATTTCCGCTACCCGAACGAGGTTGGGCCGGGCGTTTACGACATTCACTCCCCGCGCGTGCCGACGCAGCCGGAGATCGAACAACTGCTCGACAAGGCGTTGGCGGTGCTGTCGCCGGACCAAGTCTGGGTGAACCCCGACTGCGGCCTGAAGACGCGAAGGTGGGAAGAGGTCAAGCCGTCCCTCGCGACGATGGTCGCGGCAGCGAAAACGGCTCGTTCGCGGCTGACCAGTGGAGAAGGGTAACGTGAATGGCCTTCAAAGGCTATCCGCACCGTCCCGATCCGCCCTTCCGTCAGCCGTACCGCGTGATGGGAAGTGGGACCGCAAGATTTCCAGTTACGAAGATGGGAGAGAAAATTGAGCGCAACCGCACCGGTCATCAACCCCGATACGCCTCCTCCCCGATCCGCGGACGCGGCAATCGTCATGCAGGTCCGGAAGCGCAACGGGACGTTGGAAACCGCCGATGTCAACAAGATCGTCCGGGCTGTGCTGCGGTGCGCCGGCGGGCTGACGCACGTCGATCCCCTGCGGGTGGCGGTCAAGACCATCGGCGGGCTGTACGACGAGGCGACCACCGCCGAACTCGACCGACTGTCGATCCAGACGGCCGCCGGCCTGATCGCTGAGGAACCCGAATACTCCCGGCTCGCGGCCCGGTTGCTCGCGACCTACATCGACAAGGAGGTCGCCAACCAGGACATCCACTCGTTCTCGCAGTCGATTGCCGCCGGGCATCGGCATGGGCTGGTGGCCGAGGCAACCCAGGCATTCGTCGCAGCGAACGCTCGGAAGCTCAACGCTGCTGCCGTTGAGCCGCCCCCGGTCTTATTCGAGTATTTCGGCCTGCGGACCGTCTTCGACCGTTATCTGCTCCGTAATCCGGAGACCCGGCGCGTCATTGAAACACCGGCATCCTTCTTCCTGCGCGTGGCTTGCGGGCTGGCGGAATCCGCTGCCGACGCCATCGAGTTCTACCGCCTGATGGCCGCGCATCGCTATCTACCCAGCACCCCGACGCTGTTTAACGCCGGGACCGGCCGGCCGCAGATGTCGTCCTGCTACCTGCTCGACTCCCCGGCCGATGACCTGGAGGCCATCTACGACCGCTACGCCGACGTGGCGAAGCTCTCCAAGTTTGCCGGTGGCATCGGGCTGGCATACCACCGCATCCGCGCCCGTGGGTCGCTGATCCGGGGCACGAACGGACACAGCAACGGCGTCGTCCCCTGGCTGAAGACGCTCGACTCGTCGGTGGCCGCCGTCAACCAGGGCGGCAAGCGGAAGGGCGCCTGTTGCGTCTACTTGGAAACCTGGCACGCCGATATCGAAGAGTTCCTGGAGCTGCGGGACAACACCGGCGACCCGGCCCGGCGGGCCTACAACCTGAACCTGGCCAACTGGGTGCCCGACCTGTTCATGAAGCGGGTCGAGGCCGCGCAGGACTGGTCGCTGTTCGACCCGAAGGCCGTCCCGCACCTGACCGACCTGTTCGGTGAGGCGTTCGACGTGGCCTACCAGGATGCCGAAACTCGGGGCCTGGCCGCCAAGCAGGTGCCGGCCCGCGACCTGTACGCCCGCATGATGAAGACGCTGGCGGAGACGGGCAATGGCTGGATGACGTTCAAGGACGCTTGTAACCGGACCTGTAACCAGACGAGTTCGGCTGGGGCCGTGGTCCACAGTTCTAACCTTTGCACCGAGATCGTCGAAGTGACATCCGCCGGAGAAACAGCCGTCTGCAACCTTGGCTCGGTTCACCTGGCCCGACACATTGACGAAGAGGGGTTCGACTTCGATGCGCTGGCCACCACTGTGCGGACTGCGGTTCGGTTCCTCGACCGGGTCATCGACATCAACTTCTATCCGACCCCCGCAGCCGCTGCATCAAACCAGCGATGGCGGCCGGTCGGGTTGGGGGTGATGGGCCTCCAGGACGTTTTCTTCAAGCAGCGGCTACCGTTCGACGATCCCGCTGCCCGCGACTTGTCCCGCCGGATTCAGGAAGACATCTACTACCACGCTCTGGCGACCTCGTGCGACCTCGCCGAGGCTCACGGCCCACACCCGAATTTCCGGGAGACGCGTGCCGCCAACGGCATCCTCCAGTTCGACCTGTGGGGCGTTGCGCCGACTGAACCGGCCCGATGGGAAACCTTGCGCAAGCGAATCCGTCAGGTGGGTTTGCGGAACTCGCTCCTGGTCGCCATCGCACCGACGGCCACCATCGCGTCGATTGTCGGGGCCTACGAGTGTGTCGAACCTCAGGTATCGAACCTGTTCAAGCGAGAGACGCTATCCGGCGAGTTCCTCCAGGTCAACCGCTACCTGGTGGATGACTTGAAGTCGCTCGGCCTGTGGACGGATTCCGTCCGCGCCAAGATCAAGCTCGCGGACGGGTCGGTGCAGGGAATCGAGGAAATCCCGGCCGAGTTGCAGACCCTCTACCGCACGGCATGGGAGATCCCGATGCGGTCGCTCATCGACATGGCCGCCGAGCGGGGGCCGTTCATCGACCAGAGCCAGTCCCTCAACCTGTTTCTGGAGAATCCGACCATCGGCAAGATGTCGTCGATGTACATGTACGCCTGGAAGAAGGGCCTGAAGACTACCTACTACCTGCGGTCCCGGCCAGCCACGGCGATCACCAAGACCACCGTCATGACTGCACCGCAAGACGCCGTTACCTGCTCTCTAGATGCCCCCGATTCCTGCGAAGCCTGTCAGTGACATCTCTACCCAGCCACACACGGAGGTTTGCCGATGCTGCTCGATCCTGGAATGAGTCTGACCCTGCGGCCGATGCGCTACCCGGCCTTCTTCGAGATGTACAAGGACGCGATCAAGAATACCTGGACCGTCGAGGAGGTCGATTTCTCGACGGATTTGACCGATCTGCGGTCGCGGGTCACGCCCGCCGAGCGGCATCTGATCCATCGATTGGTGGCCTTCTTCGCCACCGGCGATTCCATCGTCGGCAACAACCTCGTGCTCAACCTGTACAAGCACGTCAACGCCCCCGAGGCGCGAATGTACCTGTCCCGGCAGCTCTACGAGGAGGCGCTGCACGTCCAGTTCTACCTGACCCTGCTCGACAACTACCTGCCGGACATGGCGGAGCGGGAGGCCGCGTTCGCCGCCATCGACAACATCCCCTCGATCAAGCTGAAGGCTGAGTTCTGCTTCAAATGGATCGACTCCATCGAAGGGTTGGACCGGCTGGAGACGCAGGCCGACCGGCGGCTGTTCCTACTGAATATGGTCTGCTTCGCCGCGTGCATTGAGGGGTTGTTCTTCTTCGCCGCGTTCGCCTACGTCTACTTCCTGCGGTCGAAGGGCCTGCTGCACGGGCTGGCGGCTGGTACGAACTGGGTGTTCCGCGACGAGAGCGCGCACATGGCGTTCGCCTTTCGGGTGATCGACACCGTCCGGCGGGAAGAACCCGATATGTTCGACGCGGACCTGGAAGGCCGAATCGTGGCCATGCTCCGCGAGGCGGTCGAGTGCGAGACCACGTTCGCCCGCGACGTTCTGGGGATGGGTGTGGCCGGACTCTCACTCTCCGACTTGCGGAGCTACCTGGAATACGTCGCCGACCGACGCCTCGAAGCCTTCGGCATCACGCCCGTGTACGGCTCCAGGAACCCGTTCGACTTCATGGACCTGCAAGATGTCCAGGAATTGACCAACTTCTTCGAGCGTCGAGTGTCCGCATACCAGCTCGGGGTCACCGGGGCGGTCGCCTTCGGCGATGACTTTTGATGGAGGCGTGGTGATGACTGAGCATGAATTGGTTATCAAAGTCATCGCGATGCCACGCGACACGAACCCAGACGGCGACATGTTCGGCGGCTGGATCATCAGTCAGATGGACCTGGCCGCCTATCTGCACGCCCGCAAACGCTCGCCCGCCAAGGTTGTGACGGTAGCCATCGACAACATCGTCTTTCATCGGCCGGTGTTCGTGGGCGACTGTCTGCTCTGCTACGCGGTCACGGAAAAAACGGGCCGCACGAGCATCACGGTCAAGGTGGAAGCGATGGTCGAGCGTAGAGAAGGCCACAAACAGGAACAAGTGACGGAGGGACGCTTCGTATTCGTTGCCGTTGGTCAAGATCGAAAACCGGTGCCTTTCGGATCAACGGATGGAGCGATACGCCGTGAAAATCAAACGTGAGAGGGTGAAAGCAGCTTGTTTCCGTCATCATCGCTTTTTCCCGTTCGTAGGCGTCGGCAATCGCCTCCTGCACTCCCGGCTTCTCAACATGGCTGGATTTCCGGTAAAATAATGAGTGCTTTATCTTTGCCAGCGGGGTGCGTTACCGGTGTCGGCAGTCTGCCCTTCACTGATACGAATGAGGCCGTGGAGTTCGTGGCAGCGCATTGCCCGGTACTCCCCTTCTGGCCTCAACTCCCCTGTCGACATCCTGGGGAAGGCGTGATCGCCCAGGGACTCGGGCCGCTTGCCGCGTTCCTCGAACCCGCCGCAAAGCCCTATTGTTGGCAACTGCGCTTCGGTCAGGACCATGCATTTGCAGCCAGCCTGGATGGTGATGATGCGTACTTGACTCCCACAACGGCGTCAGGGTTCTTTGCGTTCGAGGCGGCGTTTCGGGCAGGCTGGTTCCCCGATGCCGTCGCCGTCAAGGCCCAGTCGGAAGGACCGGCCACCCTGGCCCATTGCCTGTTCGTCGATGGTAAGCCGTTGGCGTGCCAGCCCGGTTGGCTCAATCGCGTTACGTCCTTCATCGCCCGGCAGGCGGTCTGGCAGGTCAATCGTCTGCAACGGCTTGGCAAGCCGGTCATTTTTGTCCTGGACGAACCCGCGATCAGTCTGGCCCTCTCCGGTGCCTCTCCGGTCCGCGTGTCGGAGATGGTGACAGCCGTCACCAGTGCGTTTCGCGCCGTCCGGGAAGCGGGAGCCATTGCCGGCCTCCATTGCTGCGCCCCTCTTCCAGTTGGACTGCTGCCGGCCCTGGACCTCGACTTCTTGTCCTTTGATGCCCATCTACCAGTCGATGGCGGAAGCTGGTTCGACCTGGCGCGCGCGATTGTTGCCCGTTCGGGTCACCTTGCGTTCGGTTTGGTGCCAACCAACCCGAACTCCGAAGTGGGCACCCCCGATCTGTTCGCCCAGTGGCTACGGCTCGCCGCCACGGCCGGGGACATGATCGAGATTGCGAATAGAACAATCGTTACCGCCACCTGTGGCCTGGGGTTGACGACCCCGACTGCTGCCGCTTCCGTATTTGAGCGTTGTCGGCAGGTGGGAGATAGAATCCGACAGTTGACGCAATCCGCTCGTCTTTAGTCGCTTCTCTTGCCAGGATTGCCACCGATGATGCATATCGTCTCTTTGCTTCCGAGCGCGACCGAGCTTGTCTGCGAACTCGGCTTCGGGGACCAGTTGGTCGTCGTGACCCACGAGTGCATCGAACGGCTGTTGGACTTGCTACGGAACGCCCGTCAATCAGACGGGAAGAGTATCAAGTCTTCGAGGCCGACCAGGACCACAGCACAACCTACTTCGAGGCGCGGCGACAAGAGATGTCGTTCACCACCGCCCGTTACCTCTGCCGGCTCGTTGCCATTCCCCGGCTTCGTGAGGTGCGCTCTCTCCTGGGGTTCACGCGAATCGAGGCCCCGGAGCTTGATCCGACGATGGAAGTTTTCAACGAGGAACAGGGGATCAGAGTCACTACTGCACCCATCTCCGCGAAGCAGCTCGACTGGCTGCCTGCGGTGGAGAACCTCGGCGAAGGGATTTTCCTGCAACTGAATACGCAGCGGCTTCACAAATGGGAAAAACTGGAGCCCGTCCGCCAGCGTGCGGAGGCTCTGATTAAGGCGTATTCCCTGTGGAGGCAAAAGCGAGGTCTGCCCGAGGTGAAGGATCAGCGACCCCGGCTCCTGCTGCTCCACACACTTGCCCACCTGCTCATGCGACAAATGTCTCTCGACTGCGGGTATTCTTCCGCTTCTCTGCGGGAACGCATCTACTCCGATGACAAGATGGCGGGGCTGCTGATTTACACTTCGACCCCGGACAGCGATGGCAGCCTGGGCGG
Organism: Microthrixaceae bacterium; assembly: GCA_052386335.1. GTDB lineage: Bacteria > Actinomycetota > Acidimicrobiia > Acidimicrobiales > VFJN01 > VFJN01. Next base: position 4,626 of record JBQTKH010000040.1, on the reverse strand, counting down.
GTTGGTGCGGCAGTGGGATACGTCTTTACGGAAGGAGCGAAATCACTCCTCGAACGAGTAGCGACGGCCCGTCGCGTCCGACGAGTCAGGGTCACGGTCATCGGGAACCGAATGGCAGACCACCTTCACGCGCTGCGTTCGGCCTGGCCCGCCGATTGCCCCGAACCGCAGGTGTTCAGTTGCGAGGCGAATCCAAGGGACGAGATGTCGGCTCTCCATGCCAAGCTCCTGGTCTGCGATGGCACAACCGCTCTTGTTACGAGTGCTAATTTCTCGCATCATGGACTGCACTGATACCGAGCAGCAAAAGAGCGCCGCTGGTGGGCGGTTGCAGAGCGCCAGATTTTGTCTCCTTGGCAACGCCTTTCTCAAGCAGTTTCCTTCGCTGTCTCCTGGCGGAGCAAGCAAAGGTGGCTCCGCCCTCCCGCTCGAAATTGGCGCTGTTTTTTTGCTCGGTATCACTGCACCAGAACATCGAGATCGGCGTCAAAATCGAATCCCCGTCTGTGGCTCGACTCGTCGAGTTCTTTAACTCTTTGCTCGCCGCAGGAGATGTCAAGACAATCCGGTGGGAGAGGTGAGGGGCCAACTGCGGGCGCGCCGCTCCGGATTTCCAAGAGTGTCCCTCTCGCGTGATCTCGACCGAATGGGACTCGAAATCGCCGAATCCCATCCTTATAATTGGTTCTGTCATTGGGCAAAGAGAGTATTGTTACGAAGAGGGTTCCTTTCGGGGAGCTTTTCCGAGTAGTCGGAAAATTCTCCACAACTATTTTGCACTTGAGGACTTCGGGCGATGCTCACCGGAAGTCCTTTTTCTTTGCCAACATAAGGGAGGGCAAAGGGAGGGCAACCGTGAGGTTGTGTTGGACCTGTCTTGCTACGTCGCACTCCGAAGCGTCGGTACCCTGCACCCGACGTGGAGAACTGCGACATGGCCTGGCTGGAATTACACCGCACTGGAACCTATCACATCGTCTTTCGCTTCGGCGGCGCGAAGTTCCGCCGCTCTCTCAAGACCTCTGATGAGCGCGAAGCGAAAGGCCGCCTTGCGCGCCTGGATGACAATATTCGTCTCGTCGAACGTGGGCTCATGGCGCTGCCCGAGCATGGCGATGTAGCCGCCTTTCTGCTATCCAATGGGCAGTTCAACGGCAAGCCGAAGCTCGCGCCCCGCTTGACGCTTGCTCAATTGATCGACCGCTATTGCGAAGTACTCCCGGTCGATGCCCTGGAGCCGGAATCGCTCCGAGTTGTGAGACTTCACATCCGGCATTTCGTTCGTATCCTTGGCGCGCGGAAGTACCTGGGCGAGCTCTTACCCGCCGACTTGCAAAAGTATGTGCTTCGGCGCTCGGCAGAACCTGGCAAGCACGGCAAGCGAGTCAGCGTCGGCACGATTCGCAAGGAATTGGCGACGCTCAATACGCTCTGGAATTGGGCCACACAGCAGAACTATGTCGCCGGCCCCTTGCCCAAGATGGGCCTTAAATTTCCCAAGCTGGATGAGCACTCGCCCTTCCAAACTTATAGCCAGATTGCACGCCAGGTCGATCGCGGGCGCCTTACCGCTACCGAGGAGGCCGAGCTTTGGGATTGTTTGTATCTTTCCAGCGCTGAAATTGATTCACTCCTCCTGGTCGTCGAGGATCGGTCCACGTATCAATTCCTCCATCCGATGGTGCTCATGGCAGCCCATACCGGCGCACGTCGCAGTGAGCTTTGCCGTTCGCGGGAGAGCGATTACGACTTTGAGGCCGAAACGATCTTGATCCGTGAGAAGAAGCGCGCCAAGGGGCGAAGGACAACTCGAATGGTGCCGATGACGGCCCGATTGAAACGGGCTTTGGAGACGTGGTTTGCGGAGAAGGAGGCGAGCCCGTTTGCCTTTCCGGCCGAGCATCAGGTCGAACGAGTCCGCCGGCCACGGTTTGAGGAAGGGTGCGTTTCACCCGACCAGGCCAGCCACCACCTCGAAAGGATTCTTGCAGGTACGCAATGGGAGAAGATTCGCGGCTGGCACATCTTCCGGCACAGCTTCATCAGCAACTGCGCTTCCTGCGGCGTCGACCAACGGATGATCGATTCCTGGGTCGGCCACCAAACGGACGCGATGCGGCGGCGGTATACCCACTTATTTCCGCACGCCCAACATGCGGCCCTCGCCGGCGTGTTCGCGGAACCGGCGATTGCTTCCTAGAATTTCACCGGCAGCAAGCCCTTGTGCCGAATTCTCTCCAACTCGTCATGCGAGATCATCCATTCGCGTTTCCCGCCGCGGCCACACTCGCGCTTGTGAGCGTTGATCCGGCGCAGCCGGCACCACTCGCGGACGGTGAATTCAGCCTTGCCAAGCTGTTTGGATGCCTCGGCGATGCTGTACCATTCCTGGCGAGTTTGCTGGCAGGACACCTGGTCGCCCAACGCACGGATGCGCCCGTCCATTTCCGCGAGCGCGTTTTCGATCACAGCCAAAGTCGTCACGATGGCGCGCAACATGTTCACCTCGCTCTGGCCGTCTGAGGCCATCTTGTCCGCCGCAGCTCCGCTACTAGAGGACGAGATCAAAACGCTTTGGCCATTGGTTTTCACTTCGGTGTCTCGGCCGACTGCACAGCGATTGTCAAACATCCTTGTCGTTCCTCAATGCTTCGTAGTCCCAGGCTGCCAATGCCGTGATTGCGATTCGATGGATTGATGTTGTTCTTCTTGGCTCCGCGTCCGCTTGCGCGAATCAGTCGCCGATCACGTTGTTCCCGTCACCCGTTTCGCTTTTCCGCGATTCCGCTCCGACGTCCCTTTCCACGGCGACACTTGCTGTCCCCAGCCCACGAGTGAGGGGCAGCAACCATCACCGTTTTTTCAGAAAGGGTACTCTCATGAAGACCAATACCCATCAACCCGTCGAACGCATCCGCCGCGGCGCTCTTTCCGCCGCCATCTGGGCCAACGAAGCCGACTCCGGCCGGACCTTTTACTCGGCCAGCTTCCAGAAGACGTTTCGCGGCACCGACGACAAATGGCACAACCTCCATAGCTACAATCTCGGCGACCTGCCGGCCCTGGCGGTCCTCATCGACGAGACCTACCGTCGCGTGTGCGAGCTGGTCTCCACCGATAACGGCGACACTAGCGCCACCGGCAAGCGTCCGCGACTCTTCTAACTTCCGTCGTGGGGCAGGGAGGCCCCGCACATCCATGCTCTCATACCCGGTCATAGCGCCAGCGCCTCCCTCCCCCGGTCCGGCCCCACGTCGACCAGCGATTGCTGCCGCTTCGGCCACAGCATCCTCAGCTTTTCCTCGCGGCGAGCTCGCCGTTTGAACTCTTGCAGCCGCTTCCGATCACACAGCCGCTGGAGCGTCTTCAAATGCACCCTGCCCAAATCCACGGCCGAGGCGTCCGGTGCCAGAATCCCGAACATCGCGGCTGTGTTTTCGAGACTGTCGGCGAAGGTGGCCACGTAGCGGCGGCGCTCGACGATTTCGCCATCCGACCGTTCGTGCTCGCCCACCACGAACACAACCGTCGTCGAGCCACAGCGGCGGACACGGTCCGCGTGACAGACACCGGTCGACTCACGGCAGCGGGGTTTTTCTTCGCCGCGGCAGGTCGGGCAGAAACACGTCTCGTCGTGATTGGAAATGCGCTTCGATGGCCGCCTTTTCTTGACAATTCCTGCCAAGAGATTGAGACCTTGCGACGACGAGAACCGACGGATGCGCTTTGCGCTCCGCATGATCCAGTCGGGCCAGCCACCCTCGGGACGGTCCGTAAGGTATTTGGTGACAGTAGGCGATCGCCATTTCAATGGTCCAATGTGTTTTCTTTTCCGTGAAAAACACGTGGCCGATGCCTGGCTTGCCGTGCCGTTGGCCGAATGAGTTCCAGACTTGTCGCAGCACATCGATGTCGCAGAAAGACCCGTCAAGAACGATGTGCCAATGGGGCCAGCCGCTCTTATGGAGCTCGAATCCGACGAAATAGTGATCGCTGCGGAGTCGTACGCCGCCGCCACCCACGCCGCAGCGACCTTGGCCGTTCCGCCGGCGGAGCTCCTGGACGAGCTTCCCTGTGAACTTACGGCAGAAGAAGTAGGCATCCTCGGGCGATTGGAACCAGGCTGGGTTGCAGGTGAGCGTCACCATGAAGGGAATCCAGCCGCTGGCGCGCATGAAGATCTCCAGCGCCGTACGGACCGAGAGCCCCATGCGGATTGAGCAGCGCTCGCAGAACCAGGACCGGCACGCGCACCGGCAGGCTTCAACTCGATATTTCGTTTCAGATCGTTGTCCTCGTGTGCACATGGAATCCATTCCTTTCGTCTCTGCTATCCCGCGATCCTTTCCCCGGCCCGCTGCTGGTTCCTATCCATCTGTTTGGAAACTTTGGTGGTCTTGTTCATGGAACGGACGGCCGCTTCGCGGCCGCGGGGAAGTGGCTCAGGGATCGCCACCCCGCGGGCCGAAACGCGGCCGCAATCGACCTGGGGTGCGATCTGCTAGGACCCTGCTGCCCGCCCGGCACCCCCCTGAGATGCGCTGCGGACGAATCGGGTGGCAAGAAGTGGGCGAGATTCGCCCGTGTACGACGTAGTATGATTCGGGGAGATGTCGTCCGAACCTC
>JBQTKH010000039.1:0-20501 GCA_052386335.1 Microthrixaceae bacterium | reverse complement strand
CGTCAGGTTCCAGAGATCGCCTGGGTGGGTGGGCAGTCAGGCGGGTTGGAGGAGCTTGGTGCGGAAGAGCTCGAGGACCTGGTCGAGCGCGTCGCGGGTGGGGTGCCCGGGCTCGTCGACGAGGTGCTCCGTGAGCACAGAGTGGGCCATGCGCGGGTTGCCGTGCGGATTGCCCTTGGAGGAGTCGATCTCCACGCCGACGAACCGGTCACCGAGGGCCTCACGGAGGTGCGCGAAGCGCTCCGCGGGGACGAGCTTGTCGTCGGTGAAGCGCAGGCCGAGCACGCAGAGGTCGGGTTCGACGGCCATCCGGTCCTGGACCTTGATGAGATCGTCGGGGCTCAGGTAGAGGGCGCGCTTGGCCTTCTTCGAGAGCCCGAGCGGCAACGACGGCTGGCTCATCACCGGAGCGACGACGGAGGTGTCGGGCAGCATCGCCAGCGCGAAGTTTCCGGTGAAGCACATCCCCACCACGCCCACGCCCGGGCCGCCACAGCGCTCGTGCTCATGGCGTGCGAGCGCCTTGCACCACTCCACGATCGGGCTGGTCTTGCCGGTGGCCCACGCACCAAACTCCTTCGACACGCACGCGGGCGGCATGGCCCGCAGCGTCGTGCCCAGCGTCATCTTCGCCCCGGGGATGCCGAAGAGGTGCGGGAGCACCGCCGTGCACCCGAGCGCCACGACGCGGTCGGCGAAGTCGATCACGGCGGGCGTGATGCCCGGCATCTCCGCGAGGACGAGCACGGCGGGGCCACTCCCCCGCCGGTACACATCGCGCTGCTTGCCCGCCCAGGTGAACGTGCTCTTGTCGTAGGTCCCCAGATCTCCCATGGGCGCGCACGGTACCCGCGTTGGGACCGGGCAGACTCACCCACCGTGCACCCGTTCCGATTCGGCATCCAGTGCAGGGGTCCCGCCGACGCTGACGGTTGGCCGGCCCTGGCCCGCAAGGTGGAAGACCTCGGTTGGTCCACCCTCACCGTGGCCGATCACCTCGACGACCAGCTCGCCCCGATCCCCGCGGTCATGGCGGCCGCGGCTGCCACGACGACGCTGCGCGTCGGCACGATGGTGCTCGCCAACGACTACCGGCATCCCGTCATCGTCGCCAAGGAGGCCGCCACCCTCGACGTGCTCAGCGGTGGGCGCTTCGAGCTCGGCATCGGCGCTGGCTGGATGACCTCGGACTACGAGGCGGCCGGCATCCCGCTCGACCGCCCCGGTGTGCGCATCGACCGGCTCGCGGAGGCGCTGGCGGTGATGCGGGGCCTGTGGGCGGACGGCCCCTTCTCGTTCGAGGGTGAGCACTACCAGGTGCACGATCTCGACGGTCGGCCGCCGCCGGCCACCTCGGGCGGACCGATGCTCGTCATCGGTGGCGGCGGCGAACGGGTGCTGCGGCTCGCGGCGCGCACGGCTGACATCGTGGCCGTCAACGTGAACCTCAACGCTGGCGTGATCGACGAGCGCGCCTTCCCCGACGGCACACCTGATGCCACCGACCGGAAGGTGGCATGGCTCCGAGAGGAGGCGGGCGACCGGTTCGCCGAGCTCGAGCTCCAAGTCCGGGTGCACCTGGCGATGATCACCGACGAGCGAGCGACCGTGATCGAGGACATGGCGCCAGCGTTCGGGCTGACCCCGGCCGAGGCCGCGGCCACACCGCATGCGCTCATCGGGAGCGTCGAGGAGGTCCGCGACCAGCTCATCGAGCGTCGCGAGCGTTGGGGCATCTCCTACCTGGGCATGTCCGGCGACCAGCTCGACGCGTTCGCCCCGGTCGTGGCCGAGCTCGCAGGCACGTAGCCGCTCAGTGAGGCGAGCCGCCCCTGGGTGCGCCTCGCCTCAGGTCTTGCAGGTGGCGTCCAGGGCCAGGCCCATCAGGCCGCCGTCATCGGCCCCGTCGCCGGGAGCACTGGCCAGACCGCTGGCGGTCACGCCGTCCTTCCTCGTGCGCACGAGCGACGTCGCCGCCTTCGGGTCGCGCAGATCGGTGACCTGCCCACCCACCTCGATCCGCTGCGCCTGGAGGATCCGAGCGGTGTCGGAGTACGTGACCGTGTCCGTGAAGGTCACCACGTCCTCGCCCGTGGCGAAGCGCTGCACCTCGATCGTGAACGCGACCCCCGAGGCCGTGGTGCCGACACCGGCGACCGCCACGACCACGCGGGCGCTCACCGGATCAGCCGGGTCGGGCTCGAGACGACAGGCGGTGACCGTGAAGGAACCCGTCGCTCCGCCGACCACCACCGAGCCTGACCCCGCCGGCGAAGGCGGTGGCGTGCTCGGGATGCTCGGTCGAGCGAGCGTCGAGGACGAACCGACGCCGGTGTCGGCGGGCCCGGTGGTGGGGTCGGGGCTGGAGCCCGACGAGCAACCGGCGACGACCACCGCGAGCCCGAGCGCAGCCAGCGCAGGGCGGACCCGCCCCCGCCGCACGGGCATCACCGAGCTCGCCGGCGCGCATCTCGCTTCGCGGCCCAGCGGGATGCGCGAGCGAGGTACTGCCGGTGCAGGAGTCGCCCGTCCTGCCAGAGGAACCAGCGCAGGGACGCGTAGACCAGCGCGTAGACCGCGACGAGCGCAGGCAGGACCCCGATGGGAAGCAGCACGATCGAGCCGACGAGCACACCGGCGACCACGTTGTAGCGAAACGGGTGAGCCGCCTGCAGGTCGTCGAGCTTCTCGAGGTTGCTCCGCTCGTCGGCCTGGTCGTGGGGATCGCTCACTCCCACTCGATGGTGCCTGGTGGCTTCGAGGTGACGTCGAGCACCACGCGGTTGACCTCGCGCACCTCGTTGGTGATGCGCGTGGAGATGGTGGCCAGCACGTCGTAGGGGACGCGCGTCCAGTCGGCGGTCATGGCGTCCTCGCTGGAGACCGGTCGGAGCACCACCGGGTGACCGTACGTGCGGCCGTCGCCCTGCACCCCCACCGAGCGGATGTCGGCCAGCAGCACGACCGGACACTGCCAGACCTCGCGATCGAGCCCCGCTGAGGACAGCTCCTCGCGGGCGATGGCGTCGGCGGCCCGCAGCACGTCGAGCCGCTCATGGGTGACCTCGCCGACGATGCGGATGCCAAGTCCCGGGCCCGGGAACGGCTGGCGCCAGACGATCGCCTCGGGCAGACCCAGCTCGAGGCCGACCTTGCGAACCTCGTCCTTGAAGAGGGTGCGGAGTGGCTCGATGAGCGAGAACTCGAGGTCGTCGGGAAGCCCACCCACGTTGTGGTGGCTCTTGATGTTGGCCGTGCCGGTCCCGCCGCCGGACTCGACGACATCCGGGTAGAGGGTTCCCTGCACCAGGAAGTCGACGGTCTCACCGTGCGCGCCTGCCTCGCCGATCACCTCGCGGGCCGCCTCCTCGAACACTCGAATGAACTCACGGCCGATGACCTTGCGCTTCTCCTCAGGGTCGGTGACCCCTGCCAGCGCCGAGAGGAAGCGCTCCTGCGCGTTGACCACCTTGAGGTCGACACCCGTGGCCGCCACGAAGTCACGCTCGACCTGCTCGGGCTCGCCGGCGCGGAGGAGGCCGTGGTCGACGAAGACGCATGTGAGGCGATCTCCGACCGCCCGCTGCACCAGCGCAGCCGCCACGGCGGAGTCGACCCCACCCGACAGGCCGCAGAGCACCCGCTTGTCGCCCACGGCTGCCCGGATCGCGTCGAGCTGCTCGTCGATCACGTTCGTCATCGTCCACGTGGGCCTGGCGCCGGCGATCTCGTAGAGGAAGTGCTCGAGCACGGCTTGACCGTGTTGGGTGTGGAGCACCTCCGGGTGGAACTGCACGCCAGCGTGCCGCAGACCGAGGTGCTCGAACGCCGCCACCTCCGCGCCGTCTGACCGCGCCGTGACGACGAACCCCTCGGGAGCGGCGGCGACCGAGTCGCCGTGGCTCATCCACACCGATTGCTCGGGGGGGAGACCGTGGAAGAGCGTCGACTCGGGTGCGGTGACCGTGAGCGTCGTGCGGCCGAACTCGGCCAGTCCTGTGCGGGCCACCTTGCCCCCGAGTGCCAGAGCCTGGGCCTGGAAGCCGTAGCAGATGCCGAAGGTGGGCACGCCGGCGTCGAACAGCGCGGGGTCGACGCTGGGGGCGCCCTCCGCGTAGACCGACGACGGCCCGCCCGAGAGGATGATCGCGACCGGGCGCTTGGCCACCATCTCCGCCACCTGCATCGTGTGCGGGACGATCTCGCTGAACACCCGCGCCTCACGGACGCGCCGGGCGATCAGCTGCGCGTACTGCGCCCCGAAGTCGACGACGAGCACCGGGCCATCGGCACCAGGCGTCATCGGAGCGCGACCACCTCCGCCTTCTGGAAGTCCTTGAGGGACTCGTAGCCACAGATCGCCATCGACCGGCGCAGGGCACCGCACAGGTTCCGCTGTCCGTCGGCATCGTGGGCCGGGCCCACCAGGATCTCCTCGAGCGATCCTCGGGGCTCGACGGGCACGCGGTTGCCACGCGGCAGCGTGGCATGCACGGACGTGGTGCCCCAGTGAAAGCCGCGACCGGGAGCATCCGAGGCGGCCGCGAGCGGCGTGCCCACCATGACGGCGTCGGCCCCGCACACCACCGCCTTGGCGATGTCGCCCCCGGTCGTCATGCCGCCGTCGGCGATCACGTGCACGTAGACGCCGGTCTCGTCGAGGTGGCGCATGCGGGCAGCCCGGGCATCGGCGATGGCGGTGGCCATCGGGATGCCGACGCCGAGCACGCGACGGGTGGTGCCCGCCGCGCCAGAGCCGGCGCCGACCAGAACGCCAGCCGCGCCGGTGCGCATCAGGTGGAGCGCAGCCTGGTAGGAGGTGCAGCCACCCACGATCACGGGGATCTCGTAGTGCCGGATGAAGTCCTTGAGGTTCAGGGGCTCCTCGCTGCGGGTGACGTGCTCCGCCGACACGACGGTGCCCTGGATCACGAAGAGGTCAGGCTCTGCGGCGAGGATCTGCGGGGCGAGGCTGAGCGTGCGCTGGGGCGTGCACGCCACCGCCGTGGTGATGCCCGTCACCTTCAGCTCGCGAATGCGCTGGCCGATCAGATCGGGCTGCACTGGCTCGGCATAGAGCTCCTGCATGCGCCCCGTCGCCTTGTCGGCCGGAAGCGCGGCGATCTCCTCGAGGATGGGCTCCGGGTCGGCGTAGCGGGTCCACAGGCCCTCCAGGTGCAGGACACCGAGGCCGCCGAGGCGACCGAGCTCGGCGGCCATCGCAGGGGACACGACGCTGTCAGTGGGTGAGGCCATGATCGGGAGCTCGAAGCGGAATGCATCGATCTCCCAGGCGATGTCGACCTCGTCGGGGTGTCGCGTGCGCCGACTGGGCACGATCGCGATCTCGTCGAAGCCGTAGGCGCGGCGACCCGTCTTGCCGATGCCGATCTCGACGTCAGCCATGGGTGCTGACCCTCCATCCCGGAATGAGGAAGGGGTCATGCTAGCCCGTGGACGTTGTCCCGGAAGCACCCGGTCGGTTGAAGATGGCGCCCGGTCCTAGGCTGCCCGCAACACGAGACGAGCGCCAGGGGGCAGAGGCGATGGTGAGCGTGGTGATCTGTGACGACGACCGGATCACCCGCAGCGCCATCAGCGCCGTCTGCGAGGACCTCGGCCTCGAGGTCGTCGCCGAGACCGACCAGTGGACAGCGTCGCTCGAGCTCGCCAAGCGGTTCCGGGTCGATCTCCTGGTGCTGGACGTCACGCTGCTCGACGGCTCGGGCGAGCGCGTGCTCGAAGGTCTCCAGGGCGTGACCGCCGCTCCTCGGATCGTCGTGTTCTCCGCCTTCGCGCCCGACGTGATGCGGCTGAAGCAACTCGGGGCCACCGAGGTGGTCGAGAAACCGAACTTCACACGACTGGGCGAAGTCCTGGCTGAGCTGATGGCAACCACGCCGGTCGAACGCCCCGCTCCCGAACGGGTGAGTCGTCGGGTGGGCTCCCGATCCGCCAGCCCTCTTCCCGCGCTGTGGCGCTCACCCTCTGGGATCGCCTCCCATCACGATCTGGCGGCGTCGCTCGAGCAGGTGGTCGAGCGTGATTCAGTCCTCGCGGTGGCCCTCACCGGCGTCGCTGACTGGGTCGAGTCCATCGGTCCGAGGTTGGTCGTCGACTGCCACCTGGCAGTGGCCAGGCTGCTCGCGACAACCGTGCGGGTGCAGGACATCGTCCATGATGCACCAGTCGGTGACGGGTTCATCGCGCTGCTCCGCGGTGGTGACGACAGCGCCGGTCCGGCTGTGGAACGACGCCTCCGGGGCCTCATGGACACGTCGCCCATCCCCGGTGGGCTGGTCGTGTCGCACACCGTCGTGGACGGTCGAGGCGGGCAGGATGCGGTCGCACGAGTGACCGGCGAGCTGTTGTCTTAGGTGATCCAGGAGGCCGCTACTACACTTCCTCCATGACGACCCCTCCTAGCCCCTTCGCTGGTGATCACGACGGCGCGGCGGCGAGCGGTGAGGCCCCAGGTGGCGCCGGCTACCCGCCGAAGTTCGCCAAGGAAGGGCTCACCTTCGACGACGTCCTCCTCCTCCCGGCCGAGTCGAACGTCCTGCCGAACGAGGTGAGCACGAGCACTCACCTCACACCAAAGATCGAGCTGGCGATCCCGGTGATCTCCGCCGCGATGGACACGGTCACGGAAGCCACGCTCGCCATCGCCATGGCCCGGCTCGGCGGGATCGGCATCGTCCACCGCAACCTCTCTGTCGACGATCAGGTCAACGAGGTCGACCGGGTCAAGCGCAGCCAGAGCGGGATGATCACCGACCCGGTCACGCTCCCCCCGGATGCTCCGGTGCGCGCCGCGCTCGACCTCATGGCTCGCTTCAAGATCTCCGGCATCCCGATCACCGATCCCGGCGGCAAGCTCGTGGGCATCCTCACCAACCGTGATCTGCGCTTCGTCGAGGACCACGACCAGCCGATCGAGCGGGTGATGAAGCCGGCTCCGCTGGTCACCGCCTCCGTGGGGACGACGCTCGAGCAGGCCAAGGACATCCTCTGGCAGCACCGCATCGAGAAGCTCCCGATCGTCGACGCAGCGGGGCTCCTGCGCGGGCTCATCACGGTCAAGGACATCAAGAAGCAGACGGAGTACCCGCAGGCCACGCAGGACGAGAAGGGTCGACTTCGCGTGGGTGCGGCCGTGGGCGTCGGACCGGACGCGGTGGAGCGGGCCGAGGCGCTCGTCGCCGCCGGCGTCGACCTCCTCGTCGTCGACACCTCCCACGGCCACTCCCAGGGCGTGATCGACATCGTGAAGACGATCAAAGGGGGCTTCGACATCGAGGTGATCGGCGGCAACATCGTCACCGCCGATGCGGTCGACGCGATGGTGGCCGCCGGCGTCGATGGCGTGAAGGTCGGGGTAGGCCCTGGCTCGATCTGCACCACTCGGGTGGTCGCGGGCGTGGGTGTTCCCCAGCTCACCGCGATCTACGACTGCGCAGTGGCCGCCAAGCGCCACGGCGTGACCCTCATCGCAGATGGTGGCATCCAGCTCTCGGGCGACATCCCCAAGGCGCTCGCTGCAGGGGCCGACATCGTGATGCTCGGCTCGTTGCTCGCTGGTGTCGACGAGTCGCCAGGCGAGGTGGTGCTCCACCAGGGCGAGCGGTTCAAGGAGTACCGCGGCATGGGCTCGATGGGAGCGATGAAGGCACGCTCGTTCTCCAAGGACCGCTACTTCCAGGGCGACGTCGTCGACACCGACAAGCTCGTGCCCGAGGGCATCGAGGGCCGCGTCGCCTACAAGGGACCGCTCGCCAACGTCATCTTCCAGCTCGTCGGCGGCCTCCGCCAGGCGATGGGGTACTGCGGCACCGGCACGATCGCGGAGCTGAAGGAGCGCGGTCGCTTCGTGCGCATCACCGGTGCGGGGCTGCGCGAGAGCCACCCCCATGACATCACGATCACGAAGGAAGCACCGAACTACTGGTGAGGTTGGTCGGACCATCGTGAAAATGGTCATCGGCGCGGCGTCGGGCAGGGTGCAGACTCACTGATCGTGGCTGCGCTCCTCGAGGCGAACGGACTGGTGAAGAGCTTCGACGACCTGCGCGCCGTCGACGGGGTGACCTTGCACGTGCGCGCCAGCGAGCGCGTCGCCATCGTCGGCCCCAACGGGGCGGGCAAGACCACCACGCTGCTGATGATCCTCGGGGCCATCGACCCCGACATCGGCACGGTGCACATCGGAGGGCATCCCCTGCCGGCACAACGCCACCAGGCGATGCGCTCGGTCGGCTTCGCGGCCGGCTACCTGCCGCTGCCCGACCGCCTCAAGGTGACCGAGGCCCTGCGCTTCTTCGCCGATCTCTCGGAGGTCGAGGATCCGGCCGCCGCAGTCGACACCGTGATCGAGGAGCTCGACATCGAGCACCTGCGCACGAAGCTGTGCATGCACCTCTCGTCGGGTCAGCGCACCCTCGTGGGGATCGCGAAGGCAACCTTGCACCGTCCGCGCCTGCTCATCCTCGACGAGCCCACGGCATCGCTCGATCCCGACATCGCCTTCCGCGTGCGCGACCGCCTCGCGCGGATCAACGAGGAGCACGACACCGCGCTGCTCCTGACCAGTCACGACATGCGCGAGGTGGAGACCCTCACCGAGCGCGTGGTGTTCCTCCGCGGCGGGCGGGTCATCGCCGACGGACCGCCCGCGGAGGTCGCCGCCGACGGGGGCCATGACTCCCTCGAGGAGCTGTTCCTCGCCGAGGCGGCCCGACATCGGGCGGAACAGCTGTGAGCACCGTCGTCGCACCGTCGTTCAGCTGGCGGCGCGTGTGGGCGGTCGTTCGCCGGCAGGCCCTGGTGCAGTACCGCAACCCCGGCATGTGGTTCCTGCTGCTCGCGCTCCCCATCGTCGACGCGGTCCTGTTCACGTCGATCGGTGTCGCGTACAGCAATGGGTTGGGACCGGTCAGGGTGCTCTTCACCGGCATCTTGCTGTTCCACCTCGTGTGGCAGCTCACGCTGGCTGGATCGTTGGGCTTCCTCGAGGAGGTGTGGTCGCGCAACGTGCTGAACCTGATCACCACGCCCGTGCGGGAGATCGAGTACGCCGTCGCGCTCTTGGTGGTCGGGCTGGCGCGCACGATCATCGCGGTGGGCCTCATCGGCATCGTCGGTGGGGGCCTCTACGCCGTCGACCCCAGCTCGGCCGGCTTGGTGCTCGCGCCGGCGGCCGCAGTGCTCCTGTTGTTCGGCTGGGGTGTCGCCCTGCTCGTCGTCGGCCTGACCCTCCAGTACGGGGACAGCGCCGAGGTGTTCTCCTGGGGAACGCTCGTGCTCCTCATGCCGCTCTCTGGCGTCTTCTACCCCGTCGAGGCGCTCCCGGGTGGGCTTCAAGGCCTCGCTCGGGCGATCCCGCTCACCCGGGCCTTCGATGCGGTGCGGATCGGCATCCAGGGCGGCGGTGTCGCCGAGGGCGACCTCCTCGTCGCGGCCCTCGGCTCAATCGTCGCAGTGGCGCTCGCGTTCTGGTTCGTGCTCCGCCAGCTCCGCCGCTTCCGCCAGCTCGGCTGGGTCACCCGCTTCACCTGATCCTCCGGGTCTTGCGTCACCCCTACAGGTGCGACGCGGGCGCGCGGCGAATTGTGCCCTTATGTCCCATCGCTCCCCCTCGCGCGTCGTCCTCGCGGGCGTGGGTCTGGCGGCCCTCGCGGCCGGCCTGATCACGCCCATCGCCCGTGCCGACACGCGCACCCCCGTGTACATCGCCCTCGGCGACTCATACACCGCCGCCCCGCTCAGCTCGAAGCCAGTCGGCACGTGGGGCGGCGAAGGGGGCGGCTACGCCAACCCGGACGACCCCTACACCTGCGGTCGAAGCGACCGGAACTACCCACACCTGATCGCGCAGCACCTCGGGCTCTACGACCCGAACGACCTCACCAAGGAGATCGGGGAGCACCCCGAGCATCCAGGGTTCATCGACATCTCCTGCGGCAGCGCGCAGACGATGCACATGACCGAGCCGCAGGAGGGCTTGCCGGGCGGCGGGTACGCCGTTCCGCAGTTCGACGCCTTCGCGCGCGTGAACCCGGAGACCGAGGTGGTGAAGCTCGTGTCGATCGGCATCGGCGGCAACGACCTCGGCTTCGGTGAGCTCACCGACTACTGCATCCAGCCGCCCGAGGCCGCGGGCGGTACGCCGTGTCGCGTGCACTATGAGAACGAGGATCTCGACGATGACGGCTATCGGGACACCAACCCGGAGGTCGATGGCGACATCCTTCAGGACCGCCTCCTCACGCTCCGGTCCGCGCTGGATGAGCTGCTCGAAGAGATCCACGTGCTGGCTCCTGAGGCGGAGGTGCTCGTGTTCGGGTACCCGGCGCTCCTTCCGGAGCACCGAGACGGTCTGCCCCCCGAGCTGGCCGACGGCTGCTACCCGTACATCCCGATCCTGCCCACCGACACCGCGTACCTGCGCGAGGTCGAGAAGGACCTCAACGACACGATCCACCAGGCCGCGATCGACAACGACGCCCACTACGTCGACTGGTACACACCCAGCATGGGCCACGACATGTGCCAGCCCCCCGGGCTCGCCTGGGTGAACGGCGTCGTGCTCGCGCCGCCGTCGTACCCGGTTCACCCCAACGTGCTGGGCTCCCAGGGCGCGGCCACCGCGGGGATCGAGGTGCTCGAGGCGCTCTCCTAACCGCCCGTCGGGTAGCGCCTGGCCAGGTCGGCCAGGACCTGCAGGCAGTCCCGGGCGCATTCGCTGATGATGTCGGCGACCGGTCGGATCTCGTCGATGCGGCCAGCCACCTGACCGCTCAGCGCCACGGCTGCTTCCATGTCGCCACCGAAGTAGAGGTCCATCGCGTTGGCGAACAGGCCCATGGCGTTCGTCTCGGTGTCGAACTCGAGCGCGTTGGTGCGATCGGTGCGCAGTGCGCGCAGCGCTGGGCTGGTGTGCTGGTTGAGGAAGACCGTGTCGGTCTCCTGCGCGTCGAGCACGGCCTGCTTCCAGTTGTCGTGGATCGGGCTCTCCGTCGCGGACACCATGCGCGTGCCGAGCTGGATCCCCTCCGCGCCGAGCGCGAGTGCCGCGGCCATCGTGGCGCCGTCGAGGAACCCACCAGCCGCGATCACCGGCACGTCGACCTTCGAGACCACGAGTGGCAGCAGCACCATCGTCGAGACAGGCCGCGGGCTCTTGAAGCCACCCCCCTCGCCACCCTCGACGATGAGCCCGTCCACACCGGCGTCGACGGCCTTGAGCGCGCCGGTGAGGTTCGGCACCACGTGGAACACGGTCAGCCCGGCGTCCTTGAGCGGCTTGGTGTACTTCATCGGGCTTCCCGCCGAGGTGGTCACGAACGTCACGCCCTGCTCGGCCACGAACTCGACGATCGACGGGTCGCGCACGAAGGCCTGCGCGATGTTCACCCCGAAGGGCTTGTCGGTGAGGTCGCGCATCTTGCGGATCTCGTCGCGGATGATGTCGAGCTCGCCCGAGGATGTCTCGATGATCCCCATCGCCCCGGCGTTGCTCACCGCGCTGGCCAGCTGCGAGCGGGCGATCCACCCCATCGGGGCTTGGACGATCGGGATGTTGACACCAAGCAGCTCGGTGACGCGGTTGGAGAAGGTGGCAGTCACGGCCGCCATGTTGCCCTGCGGCACGGGCTCCCGTCGCAGGCGAGCGGTTCGCGCGACGCCGGAGGCGAGCCGGCTCCGCCGGTCGCCGGGAGGCACGTGCGGAGGCAGGAGCGCAGCGACGCCCGGAGCACGAGATGACTACAGATGTTCGAGCTGACCGCGCGCCAAGGTGCCGGTGACGAGACCGAGGAGCTGGCGGAGCATGGCTCCGGTGGCGCCCCACACGGTGTCGCCCACGAGCTCGAAGAAGAAGATGGGTCGGTTCTCGGCCCATGGCAGCTCCCAGCGCTCCTCGCGGTAGATCGCGGGATCGAGCAGCTCGGCCACTCGTACGTGGAGCACCGCTTCCACCTCGGTTGGGCTCGCGGTGGTGTGCGGACGGTCCGGCAGCGCGCCCACGTACGGGACGATGAACGATCGGCTGGTGATCGTGGAGAGGTGGTCGAGCTCGCCGAGCAAGGTGAGTCGATCGGTGTCGAGCGCGATCTCCTCGCGGCTCTCGCGCAACGCCGTCTGCCAGAGGTCCTCGTCAGCCGCGTCGCGACGACCGCCGGGGAAGCTGACCTCACCGGAGTGCGACCGCATCGCCCACGTCCGCCGGGTGAGCACCACGTAGAGCTCGCCGTCGTCCTCGTAGAGCGGTGCCAGCACGGCGGCGGGCGTGTCGATGTCGGCGAGCGTCTCGCGCTCGGAACGGTGGGCGGGGCCGGCTTCGACGAGCGCCCGCTCCACATCGGCCAGCGTGGGCTGGCGCTGCTCGACGGGCAGGTGTGCCCAGGGCGCAGGGCGGCCGAGGCGAGTGGCCAGCGGACGTGGGATGACCTGCTCGCCGCCCCGCCCGTCGGGGACCGGGAGCGGCGGTGGCGGAACGTCCTGGCCCGGCGCGGGCCACCCGGGCATGCCACGACGAGCAGCCTCGCGGGCGGACAAGACGGGCGGCTCGTGACCGTCGATCGGGTCGGCGACCGCCTCCTCGAGCGGGTGGTCAGCCTCGGGGTCAGGCAGGGGCATCGGCGCTCGACGCCGCCACGAGCGAATCGAGGAGGTCCCGCATGCCGTGCGTCTTGAGGTTGGCGATGACCTTGCCCGGAGGTGTCTCGCCCTTCTCCCACTCCATCCAGTCCTGCAACAGCTTGGCGGGGTCGGGGGCAGGTCGTTCCATGCCCGGAGGCTATCGGCGTCATCACGCCTCGAGGCGACGACAGCGGCGGCGCACCTGACAGCGGCGGGGCTGGTCGGCCACGCTGGTGGGGTGACCCGACGGCTCGTCCTTGCCTCTGCCTCACCGGCGCGCCTCAGGGTGCTCCGGGATGCGGGGTTCGCACCCGAGGTCGTCGTGAGCGGGGTGGACGAGGATGGGGTCTCGGGCCCGACCGACAAGGTGGCCCTGGTGTTGGCCGAGCGAAAGGCCCTCGCCGTGGTCGAGCACCTCGACGGGGAGTCGGCCATCGTCATCGGCTGCGACTCGGTGCTCGATGTGGACGGCACCACGCGTGGCAAGCCAGCGTCGGCCGACGAGGCGCGCGCGTGGTGGGCCTCGGTCGCCGGGCGCACCGCCGCGCTGCACTCCGGGCACTGCGTGATCGACACCAGATCCGGCCGCCGGGCCAGCGCGGTGTCGTCCACGACCGTTCGCTACGGCACGCCGACCACCGCCGAGATGGACGCCTACCTCGGCACCGACGAGCCGCTGAACGTCGCCGGTGGGTTCACGATCGACGGCTTCGCCGCCCCCTTCGTGGACAGCATCGACGGCGACCACGGCACGGTGCTCGGCTTGTCACTTCCGCTCGTGCGACGTCTGCTCGCCGAGATCGACATCCAGATCACCGACCTGTGGGCGCCATGACCGCCGCTCCGACGTCCGGCCTCTCCGCCTCACCCCTCGAGCTGGTTCGCGACGTCGACATGCCGGAGGTCGCTCCCTTGCGGATCGGGTCGCTCACGGTCGACCCACCCGTGGTGCTGGCACCGATGGCCGGCGTGACCGACGCGCCGTTCCGCGGCGTGTGCTCCCGCTTCGGCGCGGGGCTCTACGTGTCGGAGATGATCACGGCCCGCGCCCTGGTCGAGCGCAACGTGCGCACCCTGTCGATGCTGCGCTTCGACGGCTCCGAGACCACCCGGTCCGTCCAGCTCTACGGCACCGACCCACGCACGCTGGGTGAGGCGGTGCGGTTCCTCGTCGGCGAGGTCGGCGTGGACCACGTCGACATGAACTTCGGGTGCCCGGTCCCCAAGGTCACCCGCAAGGGCGGAGGCTCGGCACTGCCGGTACGCAAGGTGCTGCTGCGCAACATCGTGCGGGCAGCCGTGGCCGCCGCCGGCGAGGTTCCCGTGACGATCAAGTTCCGCATGGGGGTGAGCGACGACATCCTCACCTACCTCGACACGGGCCGGATCGCCGAAGCCGAGGGCGTGGCCGCCATCGCCCTGCATGCCCGCACCGCCGAGCAGCTCTACAGCGGGAAGGCCCGCTGGGATGCGATCGCCGCCCTCAAGGCTCATGTCACGACCATCCCCGTGCTCGGCAACGGCGACATCTGGGAGGCCTCCGACGCGCTGGCGATGATGGCCGAGACGGGTTGCGACGGCGTGGTGGTGGGCCGCGGCTGCCTCGGGCGCCCCTGGCTGTTCCGCGACCTCGTCGACGCGTTCGCCGGGCGCCCGGTGCAGCCACCCCCGCTCCTCGGCGAGGTGTGCAGCGTGATGCGCGACCACGCCGAGCGCCTCGCGGCCTGGGACGACGAGCGCACCGGCATGCGGTCGTTCCGCAAGCACGCCAGCTGGTACCTCACCGGCTACCCCGTAGGAGGACGTCTCCGCCAGGAAGCTGCCCTCGTGGCAACGCTGAAGGACCTTGACGAGGTGATCGCAAGGATGGATCCGACGGCGGAGATCAAGGAGAACGCACTGAGAGCAGCAAGAGGCCACACCAACGGCCCCAGGCCAGTCCACCTACCAGAAGGCTGGCTCGACATGATCGACGACCCCACCCCACCAAAGGGAGCCGAGATCGCCGGAAGCGGCGGCTAGAGACCCGCACGACGTGCAGGAGCCGAGCGGAGGGTTTTGGTGCGGCGGGGGGCGTGGGGGGCAGAGGCTCCGCCGGAGCCCCCCACAGTGCGGAGGGGCGGCTCCGCCGTCCCCGGAGCGACAAGCGGTGAACAGCGAAGGCCGCCCCGAAGGGCGGCCTTCCCAAACAGTTCGCTGAGGAAGCTCTGCTTCCGAAGCGACAACTACATCATGCCGCCCATGCCACCCATGCCACCCATGCCGCCAGGCATGCCGCCGCCGGCCGCACCAGCGGGCTCGGGGGCGTCGGTGACGAGCACCTCGGTGGTGAGGAGCAGGCCGGCGATCGAGGCTGCGTTCTGCAGCGCCGCTCGGGTGACCTTGGCCGGGTCGATGACGCCAGCCTTGACGAGGTCTTCGAACTCGCCGGTGGCGGCGTTGAAGCCGGTGGAACCGGTCTCACGCTCCACCTGCTGCACCACGACCGCACCCTCGTGACCAGCGTTCGAGGCGATCAGCTTGGCCGGAGCCTCGAGCGCTGACCACACCGAACGGGCGCCGGTGGCCTCGTCGCCGGAGAGCGACTCGACGACCTTGAGCACGTCGGCACGGGCCCGGAGGAGGGCCGTGCCGCCACCAGCGACGATGCCTTCCTCGATGGCTGCACGAGTGGCCGAGAGCGCGTCTTCGATGCGGTGCTTCTTCTCCTTGAGCTCCACCTCGGTGGCCGCGCCGAACTTGACCACGGCCACGCCGCCGGCCAGCTTCGCGAGGCGCTCCTGGAGCTTCTCGCGATCCCAGTCGGAGTCGGTGTCGTCGATCTCACGCTTGAGCTGTGCGATGCGACCCTTGACGTCTTCCTCGGAGCCGCCACCTTCGACGATGGTGGTGTTGTCCTTGGTGATGACGATCTTGCGGGCCGTGCCGAGCAGGTCGAGCGTGGTGTTGTCGAGCTTGAGGCCGACCTCTTCCGCGATGACCTGGCCGCCGGTGAGGATGGCCATGTCCTGCAGCATCGCCTTGCGGCGATCGCCAAAGCCGGGGGCCTTGACGGCCACCGAGCTGAACGTGCCGCGGATCTTGTTGACCACGAGCGTGGCGAGGGCTTCGCCCTCTACGTCCTCGGCCACGATCAGCAGCGACTTGCCGGACTGCATGACCTTCTCGAGCACCGGGAGCAGGTCCTGGACCGAGGAGATCTTGCCGTTCACGAACAGGACGTAGGGATCCTCGAGGATCGCTTCCTGGCGCTCCGGATCGCTCACGAAGTACGGGGACAGGTAGCCCTTGTCGAACTGCATGCCCTCGGTGAATTCGAGCTCCATGCCGAAGGTGTTCGACTCCTCGATGGTGACGACGCCGTCCTTGCCCACCTTGTCGATGGCGTCGGCGAGGCCCTCGCCGATGGCGGGATCGGCCGCCGAGATCGAGGCGACCTGGGCGATCTCCGACTTGTCGTCGATCTCCTTGGCCTGACCGGCGATGGCGGCAACCGCCGCGGCGACGGCCGTCTCGATGCCCTTCTTGAGGCTGAGCGGGCTGGCGCCGGCGGCCACGTTGCGGAGACCCTCGCGGATCAGCGCCTGGGCGAGCACGGTGGCGGTGGTGGTGCCATCACCAGCGACGTCGTTGGTCTTGGTGGCCACCTCCTTCACGAGCTGGGCACCCATGTTCTCGAACGGATCGTCGAGCTCGACCTCGCGGGCGATCGACACACCGTCGTTCGTGATCGTCGGGGCGCCGAACTTCTTCTCGAGCACCACGTTGCGACCCTTGGGCCCGAGGGTGACCTTCACGGCGTCGGCGAGCTTGTTCACGCCGGCCTCGAGGGCACGGCGCGCGTCGTCGTCGAACTTCAGGAGCTTGGCCATCGGTGCCTACTTGACGATCGCGAGCACGTCGCGACCGTTGAGGATGAGGACGTCCTGGCCGGCGTCGGTGATCTCCGTGCCGCCGTACTTGCTGTAGACGACGGTGTCGCCCACCTTGACGTCGAGCGGGATGATCTCGCCGGTCTGCTCGGAGCGACGGCCGGGGCCGACGGCGAGGACCTCGCCCTGCTGGGGCTTCTCCTTGGCGGTGTCGGGGATGACGAGACCGCTGATCGTGGTCTCCTCGGCTTCACCCGGCTTCACGATGATCCGGTCTTCGAGGGGCTGCAGTGACATGTCTTGGCGCCTCCATGACGCTTGCGATGCGGTTAGCACTCGGTATGTGCGAGTGCTAACCCTACGCCTTCCCGGCCAGCACTCGCAACCGCCGAGTGCCAGAACTGCGTCACTCGGCTCCGGGCGTCGCTGCGCTCCTGCCTCCGCCTGTCCGGCGGGACCGCACTCCGGCTAGGTCCCGCCGGTGCCGCCAACCCTGAATCGGTGCACCGTCACCGCCGCCATGCGGTGCTGGGGGTGCAGAGAAGGGGGTGGGTGCGGCCCCGGGTCAGATGCCCAGGTTGGGGAAGGCGCCGGTGTCGAGGGGCGAGGGGCCGTCGCTGTGCCATCGATACCAGGCCGTGCTGGCGACCATGGCGGCGTTGTCAGTGCACATCGCCCGACTCGGCACGAACCCCCGCAAGCCGTCTTCGGCGCACGCACTGAGGAAGCCTTCGCGGAGCCGAGTGTTCGCGGCCACACCGCCGCCGAGGCACAGGCCCTTGGCGCCGACCGCTCGCGCGGCGGCGCGGGCCTTGGTGACGAGCACGTCCACGACGGCCTCCTGGAACGACGCCGCCACGTCGGGCGTCGACACGTCTGGGTGCTTGCGGACGTAGTTGATCACCGCCGTCTTCAGACCGCTGAAGGACACGTCATAGGTGCCGTCTCCTGCCATCGGCCGAGGGAAGGCGACGGCGTTCGGGTCTCCGGTCACGGACAGCGCGTCGATGGCCGGTCCGCCGGGGTACCCGAGGCCGAGGAAGCGAGCGACCTTGTCGAAGGCCTCGCCCGCGGCGTCGTCGATCGTCGAGCCGAGCACGGTGTACTGGCCGTGCCCTTCCATGAGGACGATGAGCGTGTGCCCACCCGACACGAGCAGCACCACGAGCGGAAGCTCCAGGTCGGGCTCCTCGAGGAGCGTCGCGTAGAGGTGGGCTTCGAGGTGGTTGACGGCGATGAAGGGCACGTCCCATGCCAACGCCAGCGCCTTGGCGGCCGACACCCCGACGAGGAGCGCGCCGACCAGGCCCGGGCCGTAGGTGGCGGCCACTGCGTCGATCTCGCAACCAGCGCCGTCCACGGGCCGATCCGAGAGCCCTGCCTCGACGAAGGCCTGGGCCACCACCGGCACGATGAGGTCGACGTGGGCGCGGCTGGCGATCTCGGGCACCACGCCGCCGTAGCGGGCGTGCAGGTCGACCTGGCTGCTCACCACGGACGACAGCACGGAGGTTCCGGCCTGGACGATGGCCGCAGCCGTCTCATCACAGGACGTCTCGATGCCGAGGATTCGTCCCCGTCCGATGTCAGCTGCCGCGGTCACGACTCCAGCCCTTCGACGATGGTGGGCCCGGGCAGGACCGCCTCGAGGGACGCGAGTCGCTCCGCGTACGCCGAGGTGTCCACGTCGTTGACCCACATGATCAGTGCGTCCTCGTTGCTCTCGGCGTAGTAGCCCTTGCGCACACCGGCCGGGGCGAACCCGAAGGCTCGATACAAGCGCTGCGCGGGTTCGTTGCCCACCCGCACCTCGAGGGTGAGGTTCTTCGCACCTCGCGCCACCGCAGTCCCGGCCAGGGTGTGCAGGATCCGGGTGCCGATGCGGTGACGGTGCCACTTCGGGTCGACAGCCAACGTGGTGATGTGGCCATCGTCGGCCACGAGCATGAGGCCGCCGTAGCCCACCACCGCGCCACCGATCCGGGCGGTGACGTACACACGGCTGCCGTGGTAGCCGAGCTCGCTCACGAACAGCCCGATCGACCACGGCCGCGGGTACACCTGCTGCTCGATGCGGATCACGCCGCGCAGGTGACGGCGCTTCATCGGTCCGATCACGACCTCAAGGTCGGCCGGGTCGGTGGCAGGGGCCGTGCCCGCGTGGGCCATCACGCCACCGTGTCCCGGGTGACCCAGTTGATCTCGGCGTCTGGTCGACGCAGGTAGAGCGGCGTCAGCTCCGCAGGGCTGACGAAGTCCTCCCGCAGCGCGCGGGCGTGGGCGAGCTGCACGAGCGACGACGCCTGCGGGTAGGCCATGCCCGGGTCGGCCAGCTCGATCCGGGTGACGATGTCGAGCACCTCGCGGTAGCGGAGCGCCCCGTCGCCGACCAGCAGGAGCTCCTCGTTGGTGGCAACGAGGTCGGACGCGAGGTCGTCGGGCGTGGCCACCTCGGGCTCGGTGAGGCGCTGCACGCCGCCCGGTGACTGTCGGTAGCTGGCATGGAACAGCTCGCCTCGACCGGCGTCGATGGCGCACACGATCCGCCGGTTGGAGTGGCGGAGGGGAAACGCGAGCAGATCGAGGCTCGACACACCGATCATCGGGAGCCGCCGCGCGTGGGCGAGGGCCTTGCCCGCCGCGATCCCCACCCGCAGGCCGGTGAACATCCCCGGGCCCAGGTCGACGGCGATGGCCCCGATGTCGCTGAGCTGCACGCGGGTCTGGCGGCAGAGGAACTCCACGGCTGGCGTGAGCGTCTCTGCGTGTCGCCGACCGCGGCTGGAGTGGATGGCACCGAGGATCCCCTCGTGACCCCCGATCGCGCAGCCCACCTGTGCGGTCGAGGTGGTGATGCCGAGGATCAGCATCAGGCGACCGCCCACGGCGTGATTGCGCCCTCGAGCGGTCCGACACGACCAGCCCAGCGGTGCCCGACGGGTCGGATTGCAAGCTGACGGTCGTCATCACCGTCGCCGAAGGTGAGCCGCACCTCGAGGTAGTCGTGCGGCAGGAGCGGCGTGATCGCGTCGCCCCACTCGATGAGAACCACCCCGTCGTCCTCGAGCATCTCGGCGAGCCCGAGGTCGAGCGCCTCACTCATCTGGTCGAGGCGGTAGACGTCGAGGTGGTGGACCGGGAGTCGACCACCCTCGTAGACGTGCACGAGCGTGAACGTAGGGCTCGTGATGCGATCGGTGACGCCCAAGCCCGCACCGAAGCCCTGGACGAAGGCGGTCTTGCCCGCTCCGAGGTCACCGGCCAGCACGAGGATGTCGTGAGGCCGTGCGATCGCTGCGATGGCCCGCGCGAGGTCGCGGGTCTCGTCGGCAGCGGACGTCCGGGCGAGCAAGCGCACGGGGGGAGCCTACGAGGACGCGTAGCGGCGTTCGACCCGAGCCCCGATCGCGCACACGACCTCGTACGCGATGGTGCCGAGCTGCTCGGCCCAGTCATCCGGGGTGATGCGCTCGTCGCCCTGGGCGCCGAGCAGCACCGCCTCATCGCCTTGGCGCACGTCGCTGTCCGGCCCGACGTCGACCATGAGCTGATCCATGGTGACTGCGCCCACCATCGGATGGCGCCGACCCCCCACGAGCACCTCCTGGTGCTGCAGCCCGAGCCGCCGCGGCACACCGTCGGCGTACCCGATGGGCAGGGTGGCCACACGGGTGGCCCGTTCGGTGCGATGGCGGAGCCCGTAGGAGATGCCTTCGCCCGCCGGCACGTCCTTCACGAAGGACACCTCGGTGGCGAGATGGACGGCGGGCTCCAGCGGGAGCGCCCCCAGCAGCGCTGCGCTGGGTGCGATGCCGTAGATCGCGATCCCACAGCGGACGAGGTCATACCGGCTCGCCGGGTGAGCGATGGCAGCGGCCGAGTTCGCGACATGGCGCATCGGCACCTCGATCCCAGCGGTGGCGAGGTCCGCGAGGGTGGCTTCGAAGCGCTGGATCTGGGTCACGGTGAACGAGCTCTCGGGCTCGTCCG
>JBQTKH010000038.1:0-1695 GCA_052386335.1 Microthrixaceae bacterium | reverse complement strand
GAATCGTCGGTGCTGGTCGTCAAACGGGGTGGATGAGGTCGTCGAGTAGGTCGGTTGCAGGGGCGATGAGTACGTTGCCGCCGGCTGCTCCGAGCGCAGACCTCAGTTCCTTGACGGTCGTGACCGGCACGAGTTGCCGCCGTCGTTCGTCGACCGCGAAGCACGTTCCGGGCAGTCTCAGCAGCATTCGGGCCACGCGGTCCGGGTCGTCTCCGCATGCCGCCAGCTGGCGTGGCACGTACTCGATGAGGATGACCGGTCGCCACGCGATCACCAACCGTCGAGCCCCGTCCAGGACGAAGCCGTCGAACCCCTCCACGTCGATCTTGAGAGCGGCGATGGACGTCAGACCTTCCCGGGACACCCAGTCTTCCAACCGGACGACCTCGACGCGCTCGGGAGTGCCCGACGCCAACCCTGCGGAGTGGGTGCCACAGTCAGCTTCTGAGCGATACAACGTGAGCAGGCCCTCGGTGTCACCGACGGCCTTGTCGATCATGCGGATGTTTGCGATGCCGTTGCGAGCGGCATTCGATGACGCGAGGTCTCGGTTCTGGCGAATCGGCTCGAAGGCGAAGACCGTGCCCCGGGGACCGACCGCTCTTGCGGCGAGCAGCGAAAGTACGCCGATGTTCGCGCCGACATCGACGACCGTGCCGCCGGTCGGCACGAGTCGGATGAACGCGTCGATCGCGGTGCGCTCGTAGTCGCCAGTGGCAAGAGTTGGAGTGATGGTGACGTCCGCTGCAGGCGCCAGCAGGTCGAGGCCTCGGAACGTCACCGGGATGTTGCGTTGTGAGCCTGCCGCCAGGCGGGCGACACGCCGGTAGCACCACGTGGTGATGCCGAGCCGCTGGACGAAGGTTCCACGGAGCAGCCAGCGCGCGGCGCGGATCACGCCGAGCGCGAGCTCCCTCGTCCAGGTGGCTGGTGACGCCTCACGGCGGCGAAGGCGACGGATCCTACGGAGCGGGAGAGTCATCGCCGCGACCAGCGCCATGGCGCCCCACCGGGATGCTCGTGCAGCACCTGCCGGCGCGTACCGTGCGGTGAGCTGTGCGTCGCCGCGGAGGTCGGAGATCAACCAAGCCTGGCGGTACCCGTCGACGGTCATCGCCTGGGCGGTGGCGCCCCGTGGAAGACCCTGAAGCCCCCAGCCGGCGTCCATCGCGTCGGGGAGAGCGAGGACAAAGGGGGATCCCAGTCCGCGCACCGCTAGCCGCCACCGGTCGCCACCGCCGTGCGCGACCAAGAGCGTTGCCTGCTTCGGGGCGGCCCCATCCTCGTTCGAGATCGAAGCGCTCGTCACCGTTACAGTGCTTGGCGTGGAAGCCCGCACCGATGGGCGCCGGTACTCGTTGATCGTGGGCTCGCCACGCTCCGGTCGTCCGTCCGCGTACACGAACAACCGCACCCCAGTCGCCCCCTCGGGGATCTCAGCACGATGGCTGAGGACGGCCCAGGACGGGGTTGGGGTGAGCAGCTGCTCATCATTGGCGCACCGGTCGATCCCATCCATCCACAGGCACCAGCGGGCCTGGCCCGTGGAGAGGGTGCGGTACTGGAAACTGATGTCGTAGCTGACCCCAGGTGCGAGGTCTCCGACGACGTAGTTGACGCACGCGGCGTCACGGTCCGCCTCCAAGCGGACCGAACCGCCGTCGGCGGTGGAGGACACGCCGGGCTTGGCGCTGC
>JBQTKH010000037.1:0-2903 GCA_052386335.1 Microthrixaceae bacterium | reverse complement strand
GCCGTTCGCGGCCGAACAAGCGCTTGCAGCCGACGAAGGCGCGACGTCCTCCTCAGGGAACACGAGGGCGTCGGTCGCGCCTTCGCGGCTGAAACGCACGTTCGGCGAATGGACGCGCCACCGAGGCCAACACGCAAGCGTACGCGGATCAACGTCGAGACCATTCCACTGGAAGGAAAATTCGAGAGTTGCGGCGGTCTTGACGCGTCGCGGCATGACACGGGTTCGGATTCACAAAACGCGACGTGTCTGAGCGGGTGTAACGAAGCGGTGCCGTGAAACAGTATCGGGGGACGACATGACAGAGACACCGATGGCAACCGGCGCGCCTGGAGGCCGGCGGGCCCTGTTCGAGCTCATCGCGGGGAAATGGATCGCCCAGGCGGTCAGCGTGGGCGCCGAACTTGGCATTGCTGACAACCTGAAAGACGGCCCGCGTTCGGCCGCCGAGATCGCAACGATCGTGGGGGCATCCGAGGATGCCGTGTTCCGGCTGCTTCGGGCGCTCGCCAGCGTGGGGCTTCTGTCGAGTGAGGGTCAGCGCTTCGCGCTGACGGTATCCGGCACGTATCTCCGGAGTGATGTGCCGGGCTCGTTGCGCGGCTGGGCACGCTTCGTCGGGCACGCCGTCACATGGCGCCCGTGGGGCGAGCTCGCCTACAGCGTTCGGACGGGGAAGCCGGCGTTCGATCACGTCTTCGGCGCACCGATCTTTGAGTTCCTCGCCCGAGACGCTGACGCCGCTGCCATCCTGAACGAGGCCATGACGTCGACCAGCAGCATCGACGCCAATGCGGTGGTCCAGGCCTACGATTTCTCGCCTATTCGCACGCTCGTCGATGTGGGTGGTGGTCACGGCCTAATGCTCGCCACCGTGTTGAAGGCGAACCCGCACATGCGGGGTGTCCTCTTTGAGCTCCCCCACGCGATCGACGGTGCGTCCACCCTCCTGAAGCGCGAGGGCGTGGCGCATCGATGTGAACTGGTGGACGGTGACTTCTTTCGGTCGGTACCGGAAGGCGGCGACGCATATCTGTTGAAGCTTGTCGTCCACGACTGGGATGACGATCGGGCACTCCAAATCCTTCGCAACTGCCATCGTGTCATGCGCCCCAAAACCAGGCTAATTCTCGTCGACTACGTTCTCCGGCCCGGTGATGAGCGGGACTTTGGCAAGTTCGTCGATCTAGAAATGCTCGTGTTGAATGCTGGGGGACGGGAGCGCGCCGAGCCAGAGTTTCATGACTTACTCGCGAAGGCCGGTTTCGAATTGACGCAGATCGTGCCAACAGCAACGCCGAAGTCCGTGATTGAGAGTGTGAGACTGTAGACGCTACGTCACGCTTGGGTGATGGGGGTTGGAAAACGCCGGAAGATGCGCTCCCTTCTCCGGGCTGTCTCCTGACGGCCTGAACGGTCGGGGAGATAGGTGACAAAAGAGTCCGGGGACATGGGTTACACATCTCGACGATAGAGCTTCCCATAGTGATCTTCAATCCGCATGTGTCGCTCGTGCAGACGGCCCAGCTTCAGCGGCCCGAAGTACACGGTCCAGATCCCGTCGTCGATCTCCTCGAGACCGACGTATTCACCGATGCAGACGGTAGAGACATTCACCCAGCGGCGGTTCCAGCGAATGCCCCCGTTGGCGCTGACGTAACGGACCTCGAACCGATCCGGGTACTCGAGCGGCGGCAGGCGGTCGGGCATGGGTCGAGGCGACGCCGTGTAGCACGCCGCCGGGGTCTCTTGCTCGAGGGCCTCGTGCGGGCGCTCGTGGTTGAACTCCTCGCGAAAGACATTGAAGCGGCGCTGTTGCGCGGCGAGGCTGCCCGCCGCCGGCCGCGTGGTCTCGGCCTTCAGGGTCCGGTGCATGCGTTCATGCCGGCCGTTCTGATCCGGGCGGCCGGGCTCGATGAGCTCGGGCAGGATGCCGAGGCGGACCCACCAGGCCGAGAGCTTCGACAAGCGCGCCAACGTGGTGGTGGCGAAGGGCACGCCGTTGTCGCTGCGAATCCGTGTGGGCAGCCCGTACTCTTTGAACAGCCGCGTGAAGATCGGCTTCGCCTCGTCGCCGGCCGTCGAGGTCAGCCCCTGACACCCCAAGAGATAGCGGCTGAACCCGTCCGCGACCGTCAAGGGATAGCAGTACTGCCCATTGCCCATCCGGAACTGCCCTTTGTAGTCGGCGCTCCAGAGGTCGTTGGGGGCGAGAATCTGATTCGTCGGCTTGCCGGGATGGCCGAGGCGGCGGCGCTGGCGTCGGATAGGGACCATCCCATGCCGGCTCAAGATGTCGCACGCTGTGGAACGGCCAGGGAGCACCCAGCGGGGATGCCGCTTGTGCAGCAGGGCCAGGAGCTTCTTGCCGCCCCAGTGGGGGTGGCGACGCCGGGCGTCGAGGATCGCGGCCACGATTTCCTCGGACGTCTCATTCGGCGAGCGCCGCGGCCGCCGCGAGCGCTCCTCCAGGCCGGCCGGTCCGTGGCGCAGGTAGCGGTCAATCCATTTGTAGCCCGTCCTGCGGGACACCCCGTACAACGCGCACAGCTCGGTGATCGACAGCGAGTCCCGAAGGTGATCGGCGATGAACTGCGTTCGCTGGTCCATGGGTGACGCCTCCCTCCACGGCATAGGCACCTCCTTGGTGCCCTGCCAGGATTTCGCGTGTTACCCATGTCCCTGGACTAAATTGTTACCCATGTGTCCGGACCGTACCGAGCGAGCGTATAACTCCGGCATGCAGCCGACGGCCTTCGGCCGCGGCTGATACCGGGCGTTCGGCCGCCTGTCGAAGGACTGAATCGGATATCCTTGATGCGTGAGTCCGACTGTTCTCCGTGTTCGCGGGTACCGGTTCTACTTCTTCTCGCGCGAAGAACCGCGCCCACACGTACATGTGC
>JBQTKH010000036.1:0-1662 GCA_052386335.1 Microthrixaceae bacterium | reverse complement strand
TACGCGTTCGCCGAGCACTTCGTGCTGCCGCTGTCACACGACGAGGTCGTCCACCTGAAGCGACCGATGCTCCTGAAGATGGGCTCAGCGGACCGGGCCGCCCAGTTCGACGATCTGCGCTCGCTCTACGCATGGATGTGGGCGCACCCGGGCAAGCAGCTCCTCTTCATGGGCGGCGAGCTGGCCGAGGAGCGTGAGTGGTCGCACGACCGCGAGCTCGACTGGTCGCTCTTGGACGATCCTCACCACGCGGGTGTGCATGCGCTCGTCGGCGCGCTCAACGCCGCGCAGGCGGCGCACCCGGCGCTGCACGCCGGCGATGGCGTGCTCACGAGCTTCCAGTGGCTTTCTGTCGACGAAGCCGAGCACAGCACCTTCGCCTTCGAGCGCCGCGCTCCCGGCGAGGACCACGAGGTGGTCCTCTGCATCGCGAACCTGTCCGATCTCCCACGGCACGGCTACCGCGTCGGTCTGTGCGTCGACCGCCCGTGGTCGATCGTGGTCCGCTCCGACGACGTGCGCTTCGGCGGATCGGGCCACGACCTGCCCGCGATCGTCGTCGAGCCCACGCCATGGCAGGGTCGATCCCATTCGGCACTCGTCACGCTGCCCGCGCGCACGGTGCTCTACCTGGCCCCAGCGTCGTGACCGACCACGTACCCCGGACGATCCAGCTCGTCATCCACGGCCACTTCTACCAGCCACCCCGGGAGGACCCCTGGACGGGGGAGGTGCCGGTGCAGCCCAGCGCGGCGCCCTTCCACGACTGGAACGAGCGCATCACCGCCGAGTGCTACCTGCCGAACACCGTCGTCGGCGTGGTTGGCGACGACGGCGATTTCGTGGTCAACCTGTTCGAGCACCTGTCGTTCAACGTGGGCCCCACGCTGCTGTCGTGGCTCGAGCCGCGCCACCCCGAGGTGTACGCCCGCATCCTCGCCGCCGACCGGGCCGCCGGGCGGGCCATCGCGCAAGGCTACGGCCACGCCATCCTGCCGCTCTGCAACGAGCGCGACCTGCGCACGCAGGTGCGGTGGGGGATCGTCGACTTTCGCCACCGCTTCGGGCGCGACCCCGAGGGCATGTGGCTGCCCGAGACGGCCGTGGACGATGTGGTGCTCGCGGTGCTGGCCGAGGAGGGCATCCGGTTCACGATCCTGGCCCCGGGCCAGATCGCCGCGATCCGTCCGCTCGGTGGTGCCGACGACGAGTGGCGCGAGCACGGGATCGCGCCGCACGAGGGCCTCGGCCCGATCGACGCTGATGATCCCGATCCCGAGCCCCTCGACGTCACCCGGGCCTTCCGATGGCGCCATCCCGCCGAACCGGGCCTCGGCATCGATCTCGTCGTGTATGACGGCGCGCTCGCGCACGCCCTCGCGTTTGCCCGACCGACCAGCGAGAACATCATCGATGCGGCCCTGGCCCACACGGCTGGCACGGGCGGCCTCGTCGCTGCCGCCACCGACGGCGAGACCTTCGGCCACCACCACAAGGGTGCGGAGCACGACGTCGCCCACGCGCTCACCATCGGGGCGCGATCCAGGGGCATCGACACGCCGAGGCTCGTCGACGTCCTCGCGTCGGAGCCGCCCGTCCAAGAGGCCCGGGTGCGCACCAGCGCGTGGTCGTGCGCGCACGGTGTGGGCCGTTGGATGACCG
>JBQTKH010000035.1:0-7598 GCA_052386335.1 Microthrixaceae bacterium | reverse complement strand
GTTGAGCACGAGGCCCACCGCGATGAACGCGGTGAGCGTGCTCGACCCGCCATAGCTCATGAAGGGCAGGGGGATGCCGGTGACCGGCATGATGCCCATCGTCAT
Source organism: Microthrixaceae bacterium (assembly GCA_052386335.1). Taxonomy (GTDB): domain Bacteria; phylum Actinomycetota; class Acidimicrobiia; order Acidimicrobiales; family VFJN01; genus VFJN01. Next base: position 7,493 of record JBQTKH010000035.1, on the reverse strand, counting down.
CCCGACGTTCTCGAACACCTGGAACACGAACATCGACAGCACCCCCACGCAGATCAGCGCGCCGAGCGAGTCACGTGCCAGCTGGGCAGTGCGCCAGATGCGCCACGCGATGATCGACAGCAGCGCGAGCAGTGTGGCGCTGCCCACGAAGCCCAGCTCCTCGCCCACGGCGGTGAAGATGAAGTCGGTGTGCTGCTCGGGGACGATGTCGAGGCGCGTCTGGGTGCCCTGGAACAGGCCTGCACCGAGCACCGCCCCGGAGCCGATGGCCACCTTCGCCTGGTCTTGGTTGTAGGCCGCGCCCCGCTCGGCGCAGTCCTTGTTCTCCTGCTCGAGGAACGACGTCAGTCGGCACTGCTGATATGTCTCGAGCATTCCCGAGTTGAGCACCACCGCGACACCGATGATCCCGACGATCGTGAGGGCGACGATGTGCCGGACCTGGGCGCCGCCGATGAGGAGCATGCCCATGCCGACAGCTGCGAACACCAGCGTGGTGCCGAGGTCGGGCTGGAGCATGATCAGCATCATCGGTGCGCCGGCCGCCGCGAGGATCGCCGCGAGACGTCGGGCGTCGAGCTCGCTGTCGAAGTGGGCGATGAGCGACGCGATGGTGACGATCACCACGATCTTGGCCAGCTCGGACGGTTGGAGCTGGAACGGGCCTAGCTGGAACCACGCCTGCGAGCCCTTCTTCTCGCTCCCGAGTCCCGTGACGACCATGACGAGCAGCAGCATCACACCGCCGTACGCGAGCGGGGCGAGCTCGCGGTAGCGCCGGTAGTCGAAGAAGGCGGTGACCGTCATCGCCCCGAGGCCGATGGCCATGAACAGCGCCTGCTTCGCCAGGTAGCTGGTGTCGAAGTCGGACGGGTCGCGTCCACGCGTGGCGCTGAAGATCATGAGGCACCCAAGGGCACCGACGGCGACGACGCAGCCCACCAGCACGAGATCCATGTGACGCCACGGTGCCGCCGGGTTCCGCGCGGTGCTGCCCAGCGCGCCGGGGGCCACACGGGTGCGGGTCGAGAAGGTGGAGGTCATCAGTCCTCCACGTCTCCGCCCTCGGGCACGAGCACACCCAGATCACCGAGCTGGCCGCCCTCGGGAGCCGGAGGCAGGGGCACCGTGCCCGAGAGGACGTCGAAGAGCCGTCGCGCGACCGGAGCCGCTACCGCGCCGCCGTACCCCGACTCCTCGAGCAGCACCGACACTGCGAACTGCGGCGCCGGCGCAGGACCGAACGCGCCAAACACGGCGGTGGGAGCCTTGTTGCTCACCTGGGCGGTGCCCGTCTTGGCTGCAACCGGGAAGGTCGCGGATGGGAACCCGGCAAACGCCCCGACCGCGGTGCCGCCTTCCCGAGTGGTGACCCCGACGAGCCCGTCGATCATCGCCTGTCGCCACTCAGGCGTGATGTCGATCGTCCCGCTCTGCGTCGGCTCGATGCGACGGCGGAGCTCACCGGTGACGCCGTCGAGGATCTCCGTCGCCACGTGCGGCTCCCATCTCGTCCCGCCGTTGCCGATGGCGGCGTAGGCCACCGCCAGCTGCAGGGGCGTGACCAGCACGTCGCCCTGCCCGATGGCCATGTTGACGCTGTTGCCCGTGCGCCAGCTCGCGGCGTCCTCGTTGCAGGTCACCTGTTCGCAGTAGCTCGCCAACCACTTGGGAGAGGGGATGCGCCCCTCTTGCTCACCGGTGAGGTCGATCCCCGTCTTGCTGTAGAACCCCCAGCGCTCGAGCAGCTCGGCGAAGGTCTCTGGGCCGCCCAGGGCGTCCTGCCCCGTCCAGAACTGGGCACCCAACCGGTAGTAGAAGAAGTCCGACGACACGGTGAGCGACTTGCGGAGGTCCACGGGCCCGTAGGCCTTGCTCTTGTCGTTGCGGAAGAGGCACGAATCGCCCTTGCAGCCCGGCACCTCGAACACGCCCGTATCGTTCACCGTGCTGTTGGGCGCGATCAGCCCCGCCGACAGTGCGGCGGACGCGGTGAAGGGCTTGAACGTGGACCCCGGCGCGTACTGGCCCTGCAGCGCCCAGTTGTTGAGCGGGAAGTGGTTGACGGGGTCGCTGAGGAGCGTCCACTCCTTCTCGCTGATCCCGTCGACGAAGTCCGCCGGCGAGAACGTCGGGAACGACGCCATCGCGAGCACGCCGCCGGTGTTCGGATCGAGCACCACGGTGGACCCGACCTTGCCGACGTTCGGCGCGTCGTCGCCTCGAGGTGGACGAGACGCCGCGCGGGTGAGTGCGGTCTGCAACGCCTGCTCCGCCGTTGCCTGCACGTCGATGTCGAGGTTGAGAACGACGTCGTCGCCCGGGATGGGCGGTGTGGTGCCGTCGGGGATCACCCGGATCGTGTTGCCGTCGGTGTCGACCTCGAGCTGCGTGATGCCAGGCGTGCCGCGGAGGTCGTCTTCGTAGACGCGCTCCACGCCCGACTTCCCGATCTCGTCGTTGAGGGTGTACGGCTTTCGGGTGGCGCCCTTGCGGTCGAACTCCTCCTTGGTGACCTTGCCGGTGTATCCGAGCACGTGCGCGGCCAAGCGGCCATAGGGGTACCGGCGCACCGGTACCCGGCTCGCTGCGACGGACGGCAGCTCGTCGCTGTGCTCGTCGATCCAGATCTTCAGCTCCTCGGGCACATCGCCCGCGATGGGCACCGGCACGTAGGGGCTGAAGCGCTGGTCGGCGACGCGCGCCTCGAGCTGCTCGATCGTGCGGGGGATGCCGGAACGTGCCAGCCCGTCCGCGAGACGGGCGAGGACCGCGGCGCGCTTGGCGGTGGTGAGGTCGCCGAGCACGGAGCGGTCGATCGTCACCTGCACCGAGATCCGGTTGTCGACGAGCACCTTCCCGTTGCGGTCGAGGATCCGACCCCGCGGCGCCTCCACCGGAACCGTGCGGATCCGGTTCGACTGCGCCGCCACCTGGAACTGGTCGGTGGCCATCACCTGCAGGTACCACAAGCGCGCGAACAGCGACGCGAAGAGGGCGAACACGACGACGCCGAGCACCGAGAGCCGTAGGCGAGGCGAGTCCTGGTTCACGTGAGCCTCATCGCAGCATCGCCCTGGACCGCATGCCCTCGGCGACACCCGTGGCCCAGCGCAACACACGCAGGGCCGGCGGCGAGGCGATCCCGTTCAGGATCCCCACGATCGCCGCGATGCGGAGCAGCGACGTCCCGAGGATCTCCTCGCCGACCATGGTTCCGAACACGCCGTAGAGGATGACACCCAGCGCGCTCGCCGTGGCCGCGGTCGCCACGGGGATCCACCACGCAGCACGCAGCACGGACTCCTGCAGCGACCCGGCGACGTAGGCGACGATGGCGTAGGTCAACGAGGACAGGCCGAACGGGCTCTGCAGCAGGAGATCGAAGCTGAGCCCTGCCGCGAACGCGACGACCGCGCCTCGATCAGGACCAGCCGCGAGACCCGCCGCCACCGCGACGAGGAGCATCAGATCCCCTTGCACGCCGGCGACCTCGAGTCGCGACGCCACCCCCAGCTGCAGGGCGAGGGCCACGACGAGGACCAACGACGTGCGCGCCGCGACGACGAGCGGTCCGTGCGGGGTCACTCGTCCCCCGACCAGAGCATCACGGTCAGGAAGGCGAGCTTCTCCGTGTCGGCCAGGGGCTTGACGACGAGGTCGAGGGTCAGCCCACCGCTTGCCTTTCGCGCGCGCCGAACGGTTCCGACCGGGACGAAGCCGGGGAACGCGCTGCGGTCGGCACCGCTGGTGGTGAGGACGGTGCCGGCCGGCACCTCGACATCGGCCTCGAGGCCGGTGTCGACCAGGAGGTCCTCCCCCTCTCCGGTGCCCGTTGCGGTGCCCAGCGCGCCATCGGGCACGAGGCGGACACCGACGGAGAAGTCCGGATCGGTGATCAGCCGTACGGTCGATCGGTTCTTGGTGACCTGCACCAGCTTGCCCACCAACCCGGCGCCGTTCACCACGGGCATGCCCTCGGCCAGCCCGTCGCTCGATCCCTTGTCGATCTCGATGTTGCGGGAGAAGTTCGAGGCCGGTCCGGCCACGACTCGTGTGGTGACCGTGGGGATGTCACCGACCCACTCGATGTCGAGCTGCGTGAGGAGCGCGGCCAGCTGATCGGCCGCGTCCTGATCCTGGACCGCCTTCCCGCGAAGCTCGTCGAGCTCGGCGCGCAGCGCCTCGTTCTCCGTCTCGAGGTCGCCGTAGTCCGTGACCCCGTGCCACCCGTTCGAGAACGGTTCGGTGACCGTCTCCACGACACCTCGAAGGGGTGAGAAGGCCGAGCTGGCGACGCGGCGGGCGCCCGCCACCATGGCCGCGTCCCGGAAGTCGAGCGTCAGCACCGCGAGCGACGTGAGGATCAGCAGCGCGAGCGTGAGCCGAGAGCGGCCGGCGCGCCGGTTCAGAGCCATGGGCTACGACGCGCGCGTCAGTGGTTGGTCGAGGAGAACAGCACGCCCTTGAGGGCCTCGAACTCCTCGAGCGACTGCCCCGACCCGATCGCGACGGCGTGGAGGGGGTCGGGGGCGATCACGATCGGCATGCCGGTCTCGTGATGGAGCCGCGCCTGGATGCCATGGAGCAGCGCACCGCCACCGGCGAGGGTGATGCCCTTCTCCATGATGTCGGCGGCCAGCTCCGGTGGGGTCTTGTCGAGGGTGACCTTCACGGCATCGGTGATCGCCGACACCGGCTCCTCCATCGCCTCCCGGATCTCCTCGGTGGTGGTGACGATCGTCTTGGGGAGACCCGTCACGAGATCGCGACCACGGATCTCGGCGTGGAGCTCCTCCTCGAGGGGCCAGGCAGATCCCAGCGCGATCTTGACCTCTTCCGCGGTGCGCTCGCCGATGGCGAGGCTGTACTCCTTCTTGATGAACTGCACGATCGCGTCGTCGAGCTCGTCGCCACCGATGCGCACCGATTGGCTCGCCACGATCCCGCCGAGCGAGATGACGGCCACCTCGGTGGTGCCACCGCCGATGTCGACGATCATGTTGCCCGTGGGCTCCTGAACCGGCAGCCCCGCCCCGATCGCGGCCGCCATCGGCTCTTCGATGATGTAGGCCGGCTTGCGGGCACCGGCGTACTCGGCGGCCTCCTGAACGGCCCGTTGCTCGACCCCGGTGATGCCCGACGGCACGCAGATGACCATGCGGGGCTTCGTCCAGCGTCGGTTGTTCACCTTCTGGATGAAGTAGCGGAGCATCTTCTCGCAGATCTCGAAGTCAGCGATGACGCCGTCCTTCAGGGGCCGGATGGCCTGGATGTGCGACGGTGTGCGGCCGATCATGCGCTTGGCCTCGACGCCGACGGCCAGTGGGCGGCCATCGCGGATGTTCACCGCAACGACGGACGGCTCGTTGAGCACGATCCCCCGCCCGCGCACGTACACCACGGTGTTGGCCGTGCCGAGGTCGACCGCCATGTCGCGGCCCATGATCGAAGAGAGGACGTTCTCGGACATCGCGGGCAAGGCCTCCGCTCACTGCCACCGGGTTCGGCGCAGCCTACTCGTGTGGTGTTCGGGCGAACAGGTGCCCCGTTCGACCCCGAAGGCCCGTCATCCTAGGCGTCGTAACCGGATCGCAACAATCGGTGGGTCAGCGCCCGGGGAACCAGAGCGCGATCTCGCGGGCGGCCGAGGCGTGGCTGTCAGAGGCGTGGACGAGGTTCTCGGTGGTGATCGTGGCGAAGTCGCCGCGGATGGTCCCGGGCTCGGCATCGTCCACCTTGGTGGCACCGACCAGCTTGCGCACGAGCGAGAACGTGTTGTCGGCTGGGCCCTCCACCACCATCGCGAACACCGGGGAGCGGGTGAGGAAGCTCACGAGCTCGCCATAGAAGGGCTTGTCGGCGTGCTCGGCGTAGTGCTCCTCGGCGAGCGCCTTGTCCGCGGTGCGCAGCTCTGCGGCCAGCAGCGTGAGGCCCTTGCGCTCGAGGCGGGCGACGATCTCGCCGACGAGGCCTCGCTCGACGGCGTCGGGCTTGCACATCACGAAGGTCTGGTTCATGGCGGTGAGGGTACGGGTCGGACGCGAGGCGCAGAAAATCGGTGGATGATTCCGCTCAGTCGCGGAGCAGGCCCGACCGTCGGCACTCCGCCCGGGCCGCACCCACCGTGTAGAGCGACCCAGCGACGAGCACCGCGTCGCCCGCCCTGGCGTCGACGAGCGCCCGACGGAGCGCGGCGCCCACATCGTCGATCACGATCGCGGTGCCGCCGAGCGCAACGACGTGCTCGGCGAGGGCATCGGCCGGCAGCGCGCGCGGGGAGTCGGGGGTGCAGCACACGACACGTGCCGCGTCGTCCACGCCGAGCGCCTCGAGGAGCGGACGCGGGTCGCGGCCGGCGAGCACGCCGATCACGAGGAGCACGTCGCCGGCCACGACGAAGCCCTCCGTGAACGCCTCCGAGGCGGCATCAGCGCCCTCAGGGTTGTGGGCCCCGTCGAGGATCAGGAGCGGGTCGCGGCTCACCACCTCGAAGCGGCCGGGGTTGCGCACCGCGGCGAAGGCCTCAGCGACCACCTCCGGGTCCAGCGCGCGGCCGAAGAAGGCCTCGGTGGCCGCGAGCGCGATGGCGGCGTTGTCGCCCTGGTGGGGACCGTGGAGGGCGACGAACACATCGTCATAGGAGGCGTGCGGGGTGCGCATGTCGAGCAGCCGCCCTCCCACGGCGAGTCGGTTCGCCGTGCACGCGAAGTCGACGTCGCGTCGCCAGATCTCCTTCGCGGGCGTCGACTGGAAGATCGGCTCCAGCGCGGGGTCGCGCTCGCCGACCACGAAGGTGGATCCCGCCTTGACGATCCCTGACTTCTCCTCGGCGATGCGACGCCGCCAGTCGCCCTCGCCGCTCGTGTGGTCTCGCCCGATGTTGGTGAGCACCGACACGACGCCGTCGACCACGTTGGTGGCGTCCCAACGACCGAGGAGGCCGACCTCCACCACTGCTGCCCCGACTGCCTCGTCGGAGAACCAGCGGAACGCTGCCGCGGTGAGCAGCTCGAAGTACGAGGGAGAGTGGCTCAGCAGCGGCTCGATGCCGGCAAGGTCCGAGAGCGCGGCCGCGAGCGCACCGTCGCTGATGGGTTCACCGTTGCGTGAGATGCGCTCGTTGACGCGCTCGAGGTGCGGGCTCGTGTAGGTGCCGACGGACAGGTCGTGCGCACCGATGAGCGCGGTGACGAGGCGCGCCACGGAGCCCTTGCCGTTGGTGCCGGTGATGTGCACCGTGGGCTGGTGGTGCTGCGGGTCGCCGAGCACCGCGCACAGCTCGCGCATGTTGTCGAGCTTCAACCCCTCGACCTGGCCGGCAACCGCCGGGGATGCCTCGAGGTTGATGTGCTGACCCAACCAGGTCAGCGACTGCTCGAGGTTCAGGACGCGGCCCGTCGGGGGCGCTGTTGGCGCGGCGCCTCGCCGCGCGGCACGAGCGTGGGGTTGACCTTGTCGAGCACGACCTGGCGATCGATCACGCACTTCTC
>JBQTKH010000034.1:0-9379 GCA_052386335.1 Microthrixaceae bacterium | reverse complement strand
TCACCCCGGCGAGCCACCCTGACGACATCCCGCTTGAACTCGGGAGGGAACTTCTTGGGCATCGGAACATCCTTCCCGCCCGGACACACCGGGCGTAAGAGATGTCAACCGAACCTGCAGCAATCCCCGTTGTCCCTAACCGGGCAGACTGCCGCGGTGGATGTTCTGGGCGCTGGGCTCTTCGCTGTCGCGATTGCGGCGGTCATGGTGGCGGTCGGGGTACTGGTCCATCGAGACCTCACCGCACGTGGCGTCGATCCGGTTACGACGCTGATCTGGCTCTACTTCCTCTGGCCAGTGGGTTTGTATCTCTGGCTCAAGAAGCGTGGGCAGCATCCACACCCGACCTTGAGGTGACCGCCGCCGGGGGCGAGAGCAGCACCGAGTGACCCACATCTGCCGTCACCACACAGCACAGGCACCGCTGGCAGAGTGAAGTCGTTGTGGAGACGGTCCTCTTGGTCGTGTGGGTCCTGGTCCTCGTGGCGACCTGGCCGCTGGTGCGCGGGCACGGCCAGGGCTGGCGCCTTCTCCTCTGGATGAGGCTTCTTGTCGGGCCGGGCGGTCCCATCCTCTGTGGTTCATGCGCCGAGGTGCGAAGGCCGGCGCTGAGGCAGCCGCGGAGTCCGAGCAGGCATAGCTGCGGAGTGTGCCTGGCCGGAGGGTTCCTCCCCCCATCGCACGGGCGCTGGAGAAGCGCCGATAGCGCGGGCCTTGAGACCGTTCGGGGACGCCGTTAGGTGGCACATGATCTGTGCGCCCTCCACTGGCACCTCGAACTCATGTCCCGCAGTCGTTATGGCTGCGCGTTCAGTGGGACCCAGCGCCGCTCGTCATGCACCCCGAGCCGTCGTTCTGTCCTACGAAACTGAGCGGCGACCGTCGGGCAGTTGGGGCAAGGTGATGTCATGCAAGGCGTTGTCACCCACCTTCACCGCAGTGCGGACCACGGGTTCACAAAGACGTCCGAGCCGGCGCTTGAGTTGGTCGCGGGAATGGGGGTGCAGGGCGATGCTCACTTCGGTGCCACCGTGCAGCATCGTTCGCGCGTTGCGGCCGACCCGAGGCAACCCAACCTCCGCCAGGTACATCTGATCCACGCCGAGCTGCTCGAGGAGCTGCTTCACGAGGGATTCTCGGTTCGGCCAGGCGACCTCGGAGAGAACATCACCACTCGAAACCTGGACCTGCTGGCGTTGCCAGTTGGTGCTGTTCTCCGAATCGGCGACGTACTCCTCGGCCTGACCGGGCTCCGCAATCCGTGTCTCCAGATTGAGCACTTCCAGTCCGGCCTGCTCGAGCGCGTCACCGACAACAGCGGCCAGGGCCACCACCGAGCCGGAGTGATGGCGGTGGTGCTCCGCGGCGGTCAGATCGCTGTTGGCGACGCGATCGAGTACGCGCAGGCCCCTGGCCCACCGATTCCTCTCGCTCGCGTGTAATGCGGCTGCGAGTCACTCACGGTCGAGCGCGAGCCAGCGGCACGTCGTCGCGGATCCGAACCAGCGAACGCCCCGTATTCGGCGATCTGCTCGCAGCTGAGGCGAGCACAGTGGTGTCACAGAATGTGCGTGTGCGACGCCGGCCAAGCGTGCCCACCAACGCCGCTCTCGGGCGCTCCGCGGAGCGCTGATAGGGAGGTATGCGGGGGCTGCCTCCACCGGGGTTTGGAGCGGCCAATCTCTGTGCCTCTACCGACACCACGGGAACGGACCGGCGCAGCCTCGCACGTCGGTGCTCACTCGTTCGAGCAGGCTGGCGGCTCGCCGAGAGCCTTGAGATTGAGACGCAGGTCCCGGCATGGCGCTGTCGACGTCGCCCGTGAGCGCCGAAGCCCAGCTGTCGACTTCCTCTACACGAACTCGACCGGCTGGGCGAGCCGAACCTGCTCCCGGTGCAGCTTCACGCGTCCGCAATATCGATCCGCCGACCCCGTGAGTTGCCCTCGAGACCTCCCGACGGAACGTGCTCGGGGTTCTGGCCCGACACTGTTTGATGGCGACGTCTAGATCTCGCCTCCATCCTCCCATCCGCATTCCTTGCAGCGGGCCCCGGCGTAGGTGTCATCTCTGACGTGGTCGACCTGGGACCACCCCTCGATCGCATCGAGTTCGGCTCCGCAGGACGGGCATCCGACGATCGGGCCGTAGCCGGGCACGTCCATGACCGGGCCGCTCCAGGAGAGCTCTTGCAGGCCTTCCTGGATCGCAATACGACGAGCCTTCTCGGTCGCGAAGCCCATGATGTCGTCAACCATGCCCGCAACATTTGATGGATCGAAGCTGATGTATCGGAGGTCGTTCAGGATGGCGGGAAGAGGTGTGTCGTCCAGGGCAACAGGAACTACGCGCCGCTTCGGGTCCTTGATCGCCGATGCGATTGCGCTCCGATACTCACGTTGCACCCAGTAGGAGGCTTCGGCATCGACCGACCACATCAGGACGAAGATGTCGAACGCCTCCAGGGCCTCGCTCATCCACCCCGTGACGGAGTCTCCGGCGCGCACGCCCCACTCGTCGAACCACACGTCCGCAACCAGTTGAAGCGGTGGCCCGAGGAGCCGAGCATGCGACTTATCTGCGCTGTTGTGCGACAGGAACACCTGGGGACGATCGTGGCTCATGCTGGCGACTAAGCGTATCGAGGCCGATGTGTGCGGAAGCCGCCCAGACTCCGCGGATGCTCTGACTCCGTCGCTACGGGTTCGTTCGGACCGGTGGCCGAGACCGACCCTTGCTTCGCTTCTGACGTTTGCCCACGCGGAGGTCCGGGTGTCGTCGACCGGGGTACTGGTCCCAGATCCGATGCGCGTACGGCTGGGAACCGAGGTCGACGTACCAGCCCGGCAGGCACTGGGTCACGATCTGGTGTTGCTCACGCAGGCCGACCAGATCCTTGGTGAACACGATCACCTCCGCCCCTGCCCGGGCGAGGGCTCCCGACTTGGCCCACCGGCCTCGGAAGTCACCGTCGATCGTCACGAGCACGGTCTCGGTCCGGGCACAGTAGTCCGCGATGTCGGGGTCCTCGGCAGGCTGTTGGCCCCGCACCCGGCCGACGCCGAGTGCTGTGATCTCACTCACGTGCTGGACATCGTGGTCGACCATCCGAAGGGCCTCGGCCACATTGACGGAGAGGTTCGCATCGAGACAGAACCTCACGTCGACCACGGCCGGCTGCCCTACGCGCCTAGCGCCAGGTACTCGCTGACCCCCCGCACGGCGCGTACGTCGAGGTCGTACCAGCGGGCGACCTCCTCGGGGGTGCCCGCTTCCAGCTGGGCGGCGACGGTCGACACGGGTACACGTGACCCAGTCACGACCGGGGCGCCGAACTGGATCCTTGGGTTGATCTCGACCCAGGCGGTCGGGCGCCACACCAAAGCGCGGTCGCCCTCCCAGTCGATGCGATCGGCGAACGTCCCGATGGCGTCGGACCACACGTAGTACGCGTGATCGCCCTTCCCGCGGAGCTCGATCATGCCCTTAGTCCCGTCGGCTTCGAGCACCTCGGCCCACACCTTGGCCCCGTCGGTGTAGAAGATCCGTCGGGCGAACGGGCGGTGGTAGTCGTAGCGGGTGCGGAGCACCTTCTCCACACGGCGGATTTGCTGCAAGGTGGCGGGGTGGGGCGTGTCTCGGCGCAGTCGCCGGATCACTTCGAGGCTGACCAGGTCCTCGAACGTCAGGACTTCCTCGCCCAGGTCGGGGTCGTAGCGGTCTGCGGGAACGAGGCCGGTGTTGACCCAACTGCGCAGGGTCTCCGGGCTGATGGGGTCGACGGCATTCCGGATGATCCGGGCGGCCTCGGGAAAGGTGTAAATCCCCTCGCCTACGCTGGGGGCATCAAGACCAGCGCTCATCCTGCCCTCCTTCCGTCGGTCCGGACCATCGTACGGATCAGGTATGACCGTAGCGGTAGCACCCGCCACGGGTGCCGACGAGGAGCACGCCCAGATCTCGCCGGTCCCCAGACGCGACGGGCCCTGTGCGGCGGGCGCTGATCCGCACCGTCGCTGGGACTTCGATCGCTGCCGGCAGTTGGGTCCCTCCTTGCCCGCTACTCGCTCACGGAGGACTCATATGGGCGCGATCTCGCCGAGGTTGATGCGGCACCGCCGACTCCGCTGTTCGCGCTCCTCCGTGCGATCGAGAGGCGTTCAGAGAACTGTTCCCGCAAGACGCTCAACCACGGTGGTGGGCCGAAGTTGTGGCATCGGCCGTACCTAGGTCGTGCGATGACCCCGCACATACCCGCGCACGCACAGGGACGATTCGCCAACCGGACTACCGCACAGAACCGGCGTTATCCGGCGCCATCGGGTGCCGCGCGACGCGCTCCGGACGGAGGGTGGGGTTGCCCTCCTGCGCTGCCTCCGAGCGGGCGGGGCCGACGAGCAGAAGCCTCACGGCGTCGTCGCGGATCCTGCGGTGTCGCGTTCCACCGGGCAGGGGCTGGCCGCTCGCGGAGTGATCACGCTGATTCCGACGTGCTGGACGGTCCCCCGACGGTCGTCTACCGATCGTTCCACCGGTTCCGATCGTCGGGACCGGGCGAAAGGGGAACGCCATGAATGGCTATGTCGCACAGCGTCGGGGACGGTTCTACGCGGTGATCTACGAAGGGCTCGACCCGGTCACGGGTCGGGAGCGCCGAACGTGGCATCCCGCTGGTACCGACCGGGCCGCGGCCGAACGCCTCGCCGCTCGGTTGGCCATCGAGGAGCAGGGTCGCGCCGACGAGGTGCGGGCGCTCACGTTCGGGGCCTACCTGAGCGGACAGTGGCTGCCGGGGAAGAAGCTCCAGCTCGCGGCCAGCACCTACCGGGGCTATGAGCGCAACGTGGATCGGCATGTCATTCCCGCGCTCGGACGGATCGGCCTGCGGCGACTTCGTCACCATCACATCGAAGCGTTCTACGACCGGCTCCTCACCCCGAACGTGCAGCGGCCGGCGCTGGCGCCCAAGACCGTCTATGAGATCCACCTCGTCATACGCGGTGCGCTCGACGAGGCCGTACGCCGAGGGCTGCTGACCCGCAACGTCGCCCTCATCGCCCGTTCCCCGCGGCTCGGTGCGATCCAGAAGACCGAGGCGCAGTCCTGGACCGCCGACCAGCTACAGCAGTTCCTGCGGGCCGCTACCGGTCATCGCCTGTTCCCGTTGCTGTGGCTAGCGGCCATGACCGGCATGCGCCGCAACGAGGTCCTCGGGCTCAAGTGGGACGACATCGACTTCAAGAAGCAGACAATCTCGCTCAACCGAGGACTCGTTGCCATCGGCTACGAGCTCCACCAGACGCGCGGCAAGACCCGCAACGCCCGACGTCCCATCGACCTCGACCAGACAACCCTGGCGGTCCTCGCCGGGTGGAAGGCATTGCAGGCCGCCGAGTTCGCCGCCGTCGGGATCGACCACGACGGGTGGGTGTACACCGACTGCGACGGTGACCCGATCCACCCCCACGCGCTGTCGCAGACCTTCGAACGGATCGCCCGCCGCGCCGGGGTCCCGGTCATCCGGTTGCACGACTTGCGCCACACCCACGGGACGCTCCTCATCAAGGAAGGCGTGCCCGTGAAAGTGGTCAGCGAGCGACTCGGGCACGCCAACATCGCCTTCACCATCCAGACCTACCAACACGTCATGCCCGGCATGCAGGCCGACGCCGCCCGCACCTACGAACGGCTCACCGCGCCCGTTCCACCGGCCACCACCAACCCGGTGGAACGCCGGGGGAACCGCCGGAGGAAGACCGCCTGAGCCCGGTAGACGCCGTAGCAACGACGAAGGCCCAGGTCCCTGACCTGGGCCTTCAGAGTGCAAATGGTGGCGGGGGTAGGATTTGATCCTACGACCTTCGGGTGATGAGCCCGACGAGCTACCTGACTGCTCCACCCCGCGTCGACTTGTGGTGGACGTGTGACTGTACCGGCGGGTCCCTCCACCGGCAACCTGGCGAGCTAGGCCGACGCGGGCGCCGTGGTGGACGTCGTGCTGCTCGTCGACGAGGTGGACCCGCCAGAGGCTTCCTCGATCAACCGCTCGGCCTCGGCGATCTTGGCGCGGGCCTGGCGGTTCAGGTCGTCGTACTTGGCGAAGTCGGGAAGGGCCGCGTCGGCCTGAGCGAACAGGTCCTGCGCGTCGAGGATCAACCGGGCGACGCGCTCGGTGAGCGTGCCCGTGGGCGCCTCCTCCGGAGGTGCGAGCGGGTCGTCAGGGGTGTCGTCCTCCAGCGTCGGTGGCGCATCACCGAAGATGACCGCCAGCGCCTGCTGCAGCGTGTCGCGGATCACCACCTCACCTTCGAACGACACGATCACCTTCTCGAGCCCCGGAACCTCGGTCTGGGTCGACGTCACGTAGAAGGGGCGCACGTAGACGAGACCGCCGTCGATGGGGATCGCGGTGAGGCTGCCGAAGCTCACCTTCGAGCCCTGACCGCTCAAGATCGTCTCCTGTTGAGAGACAGACGGGTCCCGCTGGATCTCGCCCTGCACGAGCGCCGGACCGTTCGGCAGGTTGTCGCGTGGCATCACGAACACCTGGAGCTTGCCGTAGTTCTTCCCGTCGCTCTTGCCCACCATGAACGCGGTGAGGAGCTGGTTGTCGTCCCCGCGGGATGTCGGGACATAGGGGCGCAACAAGATGAACTCCGGCTCGTCCGACCCGGGCAGCTGGGTGAACAGGTAGTAGGGGTCGATGCGGGCGTCGCGCGTCGAGATCACACGGCCCTGCTGATCGGTGGTCTGCGTGCCGGCGCCCGCGCCCGCCGTGCCAGGGTCGCGGGCCACGTCCCAGTAGTCGTTGCCCGTGTAGAAGCTGTCCGGGTTGTCGATGTGGTAGCGGCTCCACATGTTGGTCTGCACTCGGAACAGGTCCTCGGGGTAGCGGAGGTGGCGCTGCAGGTCGAGCGGCATCTGCTTGAAGTCGGTGAACAGCTCAGGGAAGGCCCCGCGGTAGGCATCGATGATCGGGTCGTCCACGGGCATGACGTAGAAGTCGACCCGACCGTCGTAGGCGTCGACCACGGCCTTCACGGAGTTGCGCACGTAGTTGAACCGGTGATCGAGACCGCTCTCGGAGTGCACCTGGGTGGTGTCGGCCCGCTCCGCGTAGGGGTACCGGTCGGTGGTCGTGTAGGCGTCGATGATCCACTTGATGCGCCCGTCGCTGATCACGGGGTACGGGTCGGCATCGAAGTGCAGGAACGGTGCGAGTGCCGCGGCCCGCTCACGGATGTCCCGCACCAGCAGGATCCGTGAGTTGCCGGTGATCTGATCGGAGATCAGTGGGTTGAAGTCGCCGAAGCGAAGGGCAAACGCCGCACGACGCAGGACGTTGTTGAGCTTCACCCCGTCGTCTCCCTTGTAGGCGGCATACCGGGTGGACTCGTCGTCCTGGAAGCTGAGCTCCTTCTGCTTGGAGCCGACGATGACGTAGCGCGACAGGTTCTCGCCGAAGTACACCGCAGGCTCGGTGAGCTTCAGCTCCTCGGCCTCCGTGGAATAGGGGACATCGCGCGCCACGAACGACGGCTCGCCGCTCGGTTCCTTGGCGTTCGCGGGCGCCACGATCGCGCCGTAGCCGTGCGTGTACGTGAGGTGGCGCGCCGCCCAGGAGGTGCGGGGCACGCCTGCGGTGTTGAGATCGCGCACCGACAGCACGACCTGCGTGGCGAGCCCGTCGAGCTCGTAGCGGTCGACGTCGACGTCGTTCACCCGGTAGTAGTCCTTCACGCGTTGCAGCTGCGGGAAGGTCTTGCCGAGCACGGCCGGCGACGGGTCCCAGATCCGGATGTTGCGCACCGAGTCGGCGTTGGCCGCGAGGTCGATCTTGTCCTTGTCGGTGTTGAGCGAGAACGGGGTGATCTCGATGTCGTCCTCGGCCAGCCCGATCGCCGTGCGCGTCGCCCCGATGTTGCGCTCGATGTACGGACGCTCCCGGTCGGGCTCGTTGGGCGTGACGCTCACCCGCTGGACGAACTGCGGGTAGATCGCGCCAGCCACCACGGCAACGAGCGCCCACAGCCCGACGCCGAGGATCGGCAGCGTCCAACCGCGTCGCCAGATGTTCACGATGAAGAGCACGAAGCTGGCGACCGAGATGAGCACGAGGAGGTTGATCGCCGGGAGCTGCGCGTGCACGTCGGTGTAGCCGGCGCCGTCGACGAAGCCTCGCGTGGAGACCGTGAGGTCGAAGCGCTGGAGCCAGTACCCGGCAGCCTTGACGAGCGCGAGCACCCCGAGCAGCACCGACAGGTGCGCCTTCACCTGCGGCGTCACGCGGTTGTGTCGGGCGCTCACCCGGATCCCACCGTTGAGGTAGTGAGCCACGGTGGTGACGATGAGGATGATCAGCAGCGCAGCGAAGAGCCATCCCGTGAGGAAGCTGAGGAACGGCAGCTTGAACACGTAGAACCCGATGTCCGTGTCGAACTGCGGATCCTTGACACCGAAGCTCCCGCCGTTCGTGAAGAGCAGCCACGAGTTCCACTCACCGGCGACCGGAGGGCCGGCGATGAGCGCCAGGAGCACCGATGCGCCACTGCGCACCCAGCCTGTCCGCCCACCGACGATCTCGTGGTAGCGCTCGATGAACTCGTCCTCCGGCCCGGCGGGCCGGAACGGCGGCGCGAGCCGGTCGGCGATCACCAGGTTCACCCACATCAACAGGAAGAAGGCGGCGGTGAAGATGGCGGCCAGTGCGAGCTTGGCGCCGAGGACACCGCGCCACACCCCAGAAAGGTGCAGGGACTCGAACCAAAGGTAGTCGGTGTAGAAGCCGGCGATGCCCCGAAGCGAGGCGGCGCCGAAGAAGACCACGACCGCACCGATCACCAGGGCGGCCCGTCCTCGACCCGGCGCGCGGGGCGGTCGGCGGGGCATGTCGGTCGGTGCTCGCATGACCGGTGAGGCTACTGGTGCCCGCACCAGCGGCGGGCGCAGACGTCAGTCGGTCTGTGCGAGCACCAGGCAGTGGCAGCCAGGGTGCGCCGGCGCGCATGCGTTCCCCGTGGGAAAGTCGTCCCCCTTGGAGATCGCCCCGGCGAGCACGTTGTCGTCACAGTCAGGGCAGGCGCCCGCCGACGGATCGACGACCCACCGCACCTTGGCCGCGGGATCGATGGCGTCGAACACCCCCCGCGCGTAGGCCGCCGCCACGAAGTGCTCGGTGGCCTCGCTCAGGCGCTGGCCCTTCAACTCCCGGTAGAGGGCGCGCACGCGGTCGGCCACGTCCTCGAGGTTGCCGTCGGAGGCGGCGAAGCTCCGGTCGATGCGCTCGCGCAGCGGGCCGGTGAGCGATTGCGCCAGGTCGTTCGCGAGGTCGGACACCGCGGCGGGTGCGCCGCCGAGCGACGCCGCGCCGCTGGTGGCCG
>JBQTKH010000033.1:0-1823 GCA_052386335.1 Microthrixaceae bacterium | reverse complement strand
TGGGGGACTGCACGGTCGAGATCCTCTCCGCCGCAGAGCCGCCGCCGTTCCCCATCGTCGATCGCGCGGACGGCTTCGACGAGTCCGTGCGCCTCCGCTACCGCTACCTCGATCTGCGCCGCGAGCGCATGCAACGGAACCTGCGGGTCCGATCGACGGTCAACGCCGCCATCCGCGCGGCCATGGCCCGGCAGGACTTCGTCGAGGTCGAGACCCCGATGCTCATGCCCTCCACGCCCGAGGGTGCGCGCGAGTTCCTCGTTCCGTCCCGTCAGGTGCCCGGCAGCTTCTACGCGCTTCCACAGTCACCCCAGCTGTTCAAGCAGCTCCTCATGGTGGGTGGCACGGATCGCTACTACCAGATCGCCCGCTGCCTGCGAGACGAGGACCTGCGCGCCGACCGGCAGTACGAGTTCATGCAGCTCGACGCCGAGGCCAGCTTCGTCACGCAGGACGAGGTGCTCGCGTTCATCTCTGAGGGCGTGCTCGACGCGGCCGAGGCGGTCACCGGTGAGCGACCCGAGGAGATCCCACAGATCAGCTGGCACGAGGCGATGGAGCGGTTCGGCACCGACAAGCCGGATCTGCGGTTCGGCATGGAGCTGATCGAGCTGACGGCGGTGTTCGCAACCACCGAGTTCAAGGCCTTCGGTGCCGCCGCCGCGATCAAGGGACTGCGCGTTGCGGGTGCCTCCGCCGACTTCGGCCGCAACAAGCTCGATGCCCTCACCGACCGGGCCAAGGCGCTCGGGGCCAAGGGGCTCGTGTGGATGCGGGTCGGAGACGGCGGTGCGCTCGACAGCCCCGTCGCCAAGTTCCTCAGCGACACCGAGCAATCGGCACTGGTCACGGCGACGGGGGCCGAGGACGGGGACCTGCTCCTGCTCGTGGCGGACGCCTGGCACACGACCTGTGAGGTGCTCGGCACGCTGCGCAACGACCTCGGCCGTCCGCCGGTCCATGAGGGCCCGTACCGGTACGTGTGGGTCACCGACTTCCCGATGTTCGTGGGCCGCACCCCTGACGGCACACCCAAGTCGGCCCACCACCCCTTCACGCGCCCCCATCCCGACGACGTCGAGCGTCTCGAGTCCGACCCGATGTCGGTGCGGTCGAAGGCCTACGACCTCGTCCTCAACGGCTGGGAGCTCGGCTCGGGCTCGCTCCGGATCCACGAACCCGAGCTCCAGCAGCGCGTGTTCGACCTGCTCGGCATCGGCCCCGAGGAGGCGGAGCGTCGCTTCGGCTTCTTCCTCACCCCGTTCCGCTACGGCGCCCCGCCCCACGGCGGCTTCGCCTTCGGCATCGACCGGCTCGCAGCCATCCTCGCCGGCGAGGAGAACATCCGCGAGGTCATCGCGTTCCCCAAGCCCAGCTCGGGCGTCGACCCGATGACCAGCGCGCCCACCCCGGTCGACCCCGCCCAGCTCGCCGAGCTCGGCCTCCGCACCCTCCCCCCCAAGCCCTGACCCCACCCCCCGGTTCTCTGCACCCACAACCCCGCACTCCGGTGCTGACCGTGCAGAGAAGAGGGTTGAGGGGTCAGGCCGCGGTTGCTCGGGCGAACGCTTCACGAATCGTGGTCGCGACCGTGGCCGGGCGGTCCACGACATCGGCCCAGGTGAAGCGCAGCACCGTCCACCCGAGGGCGACGAGTCGGTTCTGACGCGTTCGGTCCCGCTGGAACGCATAGGGGGATGAGTGGGCGCCATAGCCATCGACCTCGAGGGCGATCTTGTGGTCGGGGTAGGCCGCGTCGATCCGGGCGATGAATCGCCCGGCGTGCCACACCTCGTGCTGCAGGAGTGGGACGGGCAGCTCGT
>JBQTKH010000032.1:0-63915 GCA_052386335.1 Microthrixaceae bacterium | reverse complement strand
CCCAAGGAACCGGGCGGTCCGAGTGTCAGCACCCCCGGGGCGGCCCGGTGGGCGAGCGCGGGCCAGAGCGATCGCGGGCGGGGGCGCATCTGCTCAGAACAGATCGGGTTGAATCACGGTGCGAGCGATGTCGGGCTCGCTCACGGGTTGGGGGGCGACTGTCCGTCTCTCGCCGATGCTCCGGACGGGTGTCCTCGGGCCGGGTGGCGAGGGTCGTCCGGGGGGACCATGGCGCGCTTGCCCTTGCCGTGGACCAGGGCCCAGTGGTGGTGGGTGTGGAGGTCGTGGTGGCCGCCGCAGACCGGATCGAGCTCGTCGAGCCGGGTGTGGCGGGTGTGGGTGAACTCGGCACCGGTGCGGTGGTCGTGTTCGACGATGGTGCGGGAGCAGCCTTCGACGGTGCAGGTGGGGGAGGTCCAGAGCAGGGCGTGGCGCATCGCGGCGGTGGGACCGCGGCCGAGGCTGGTGACGTTGAGCACGTCGACACCACGGGTGATGATCAGCTTGAGCGTTGCGTCGCCGAGGAGCTCGGTTGCGATGCGCACGGGGATTGGTCCGACGCCGGTGATCTCGCAGAGCTCGTCGCCTTCGACCTGGCCGCGGCGCAGGGCTTCGACGTCGACCCGGAGGAGCCCGAGGTGTCGAGGGTTCCGTGACCGCTTGGCGTCCACTCCGTCGCGGCTGCGTTGGGCCATGCGCACGAGGGCGTCCCACACGTAGGTGTCTCGGGTCTCGCGCACGCCGGTGGCGCGGCGTTCGTGGAAGATCTCGTCGGTCACGCGATCCAGCTCCGAGAGCACGACCGCGGCCTCATCCGGGGTGCCTTGGGCGTGGAGGTGGACCATGCCCTCGCCGTCGGTGTGTCGGCTGACCCGACGCTGCTTGTGGAGGCGAGCGTGGGTGGCATCAGGGTCGGGGTCGGCGGCGGCGCGGGCCCGGCAAGCCTCTTCTTGGAGCTCGCGCAGGTTCGTGTGTGCGGCCCGCTCGATCAGTGTCTGCTCCGCGGACGGGTTCGCGAGCGCTGCGCCAGCGATCACCTCGCCCTGTGCGGGAGACAACGTGCCGTCGAGCATCCCGCCTCGCGTCGATGGCAGGGATCGAAGCGCTTCAGAGGTCTGCAGCGCGGTCTTCGCCGCCGACAGCGACGTGCCCACCGTGGCCGCAAGGTGATCCTCAGGGGACCGGAACCCCTGGCGCTGCCATTCCAACGACTCTGCCATCCGTCGGGCCAGCAGGGTTCGCGCTGCCGACGCGGCCCGGGCGATCCGGTCGAGTCGCTCGAACAGCCGGGTGGCCTCCGACGCGGGGACGGCATCCGGATCGATCGACCCAACGACCGTGAGCAGCGACGATTCGACGTCGCTCACCTGTCGCTCGAGGACCGATTGGAACATGCCAAAACCCTATTCACGGGGTGTGACAATCACCCCGACGTCCGAACCTCGTCGAATCGAGCGCATCTCCGTCCGGGATCGCCCACATCCGCGCTCCAGAACGGGCACTATGCGTGGGTGCCCCGCTACTTGGCGGTCGTCGTCCTCCTTACCGCCGTTGAACTCGGTTGCAGTTCGGACGACTCTGATGCCCGCGGGTCCGGGTACGAAACCTCAACAGCGTTGTCCTCGACCACGACCGTGACGACGGATACGACAACCCCCACCTCCGAGATCCCGAGCGGCATCCTCGGGTTGCCCTTACGGCATGACGGTCTTGGACCGGTCCGGGTGGGGATGACTGTCGCCGAGATTGATGCCGCGTTGGGGGAGTCCCTCGTCCTGTACAGCGACCCAAACTCGCCGTGTACCGAGCATCGGCTAATGAGCACCGAGGCGGTCGACTTCGTGGTCATAGACGGCGCCCTTGCCTTCGTAGCTGCAACCGGCCTTACAACAGATGCCGGCATCGGCCCATGGAGCACGCAGGCGGAGATTGAAGCTGCTTACGTGGGCGACGACGTAGAGAGTGGTCGGAATCGCTTGGCCATTCGCCAGGTGATCGTCCGTCCTAGCTCGGGCGAACCGGTTGCGACGTTGTTCCTCATGACGACGACCGGCAACCAGGACCAGGTAGAGCGGATCAAGGTCGGCCATTACCCGACGGTCGAGCAGTACGACGAGGGGTGCGCGTAACTGCCGCTCGGCGTGCCCTTATCGGGCAGGATGCATTGATGTTGAGGTCACCCCGACCGGGACCGATCGTGGTTCTGTGCATCACCATCGGCGCAGCGGTGTTCGTAGGCGCATGTGGCAGCGACGACGCCGCGCAGCCGCCGAGTACCCCGACCACAAGCGCGGCCGAGGACACCTCGTGGTTCGAGGTCGCACCGGTAGAACTGCCTGACGCGCCGTGCACGTCGGAGACGACGCCTTCGCTCGATGGAGCCAACTGCTACGTCCTCGCCGACGCAGTCTTCGACGCCGCAGGCGTCGAGGAGGCAACCGCGTCGCAGGACGAGGGTCGTTGCGAAATCCCCCCCGGCGAGAGCATTTGCATCGTCGACGGGTCGGCGCCGACGACGATGCCAGCGGCGGAGACATGGAGTGTCCAATTCGCTCTCAACGAGGATGCACTCCGGTCGTTCAACCGCCTAGCTGGTGAATGCTTCCAACGCGGGCCAACGTGTCCCACGGGCCAGGTCGCCATCGTTGTGGACGGCAAAGTTGTGACGGCGCCGACCATCCAACAGCCTGAGTACGCGCGAGACGCCTTCAGCGTCTCGGGAGACTTCGATCGCGATACCGCCGAGGACATCGCACATCGATTGGCCGGGTAGCCGCTCGGACCGGCGAGTGACCAGATCTGCCTGATTGAGTCGGGGGTGTCGCTGCGAGGTTGTTCGTAGCGTCGGTGGAGCGCCGGCGGTCTTCGCTCACGAACTGCCTGCCGACTTTGTGTCTGGCTTTCGATACGAGGTGCGGGCCGTCGGTGTTCCGCCGCGGTGTGGCTCGAAAGAGGGCAGCAGCTCGAGCATCTGGAATCAGGAGTGCCCACCGCGGTCCATCCCGAGTGATGGGAGGATCAGCGATGGTCATGATCGGAATCGACCCGCACAAGCGGACCCACACCGCGGTGGCGATCGACACCAAGGAGCGGGTGCTCGACGAGCATCTCGTTCCAGCGACGGGCAAGCAGGTGCCCGAGTTGTTGGAGTGGGCCAAGCGCCTCGATGGCGGCGATCGGGTGTGGGCGATCGAGTCCGCTGGCGGGCTCGGCTACTTGTTGGCCCAGCAGCTCCTCGCCGCGGGCGAGAACGTTGTTGACATCCCCGCGACGTTGGCGTCGCGGGTGCGGCTGTTGGGTTCGGGTCGCTCGGAGAAGAACGATCCCAACGATGCCCGTTCGGTGGCGATCGCCGCGCTGCGGGCCCCGGAGCTGGTAGCGGTGCGGGTCGAGGACCACGCGTCGGTGCTCCGGTTGTTGTCGCGCCGGCACACGCAACTGGGGTGGTCCTACAACAAGACCGCGTGTCGTCTCCACGCGCTCGTCGCGGACCTGGTGCCGGGCGGGATCAGCAAAGAAGTCGTGGTTTCTCAGGCGCGATCGCTGCTCGCCGAGCATCCACCCCTCGGCGCAGTCGCGGTGGAACGCCACGGGCTTGCCGGTGATCTCATCGACGAGCTCGAGCGCCTCAACGCCCAACGCAAGGCGCTGCGCAAGCGGATCACCGCCGCGGTCGGCGCGTCAGGCTCAACGCTTACCGACATCTTCGGTGTCGGTGACGTAGGCGCCGCGATCATCCTCGGCCAAGTCGGCGACGTTGCCCGGTTCCGCACCACCGATCGGTTCGCCGCCTACAACGGCACCGCCCCCATCGAGTGGTCATCGGGCAACCCCAAGCGGCCCGTGCATCGGCTGTCGCGGCGCGGCAACCGCACCCTGAACCATGTGATCCACATCGCCGCGGTCACCCAGCTCCGCCATCGCGACAGCCCCGGCCGCGCCTACTACGACCGCAAGCGCGAGGACGGCCTCACCGGCCGAGCCGCGCTCCGTTCCTTGAAGCGCCGCATCAGCGATGTCATCTACCGGCGTCTCATCGCCGACGCTGCCCGCCTCGGCTGACGGGCCCGGGAGGGCAGTTCAGGGGAACGACTCCACAAGCCAGCGTGACCGATCCAATGCCCTGACGACCGGCGCTTCGGCACAAGCCACTCCCGGACCCAACAACGACCCTACGACCCATCGACGCCGTCGTCGACGGCCACCTTCGACGCGCCCGACGACACCCCCGCCAACCCCTTGACGAACAAGGAGGGATCGCTCGGTGTGCCTGATGGCCAAACCTCAGGCCTTGGGGAGCTCGGTCCAGGGGCGACCCTTCAGCGGGTCGGGCTCGCGGGGCAGGCCCAGGACGCGCTCGCCGAGGATGTTGCGCTGGATGTTCTCGGTGCCACCACCGATGCGGCTCGACCACTGGAAGAGGAACATGTCCTGCCAGAACCCGCCGTCGGCGGCATCGTCGTGCCAGAGGGTGGCGTGGGCGCCGAGGACCGACATGAGGACCGAGCCGACCTCCTCCACCTGGTGGCTGTTCACGAGCTTCAGCACGGCCGCTTCCGGCCCGGGCGCCCGGCCGAGCGCCACGGCAGTGCGCACTCGGGAGACAAGCCAGCGCAGGTTCCTCTCGCGGGTGTGCAGGCGAGCGAGGTCCTGGCGCACCGTCGGCTCTGAGGCCCGACCGAAGCGTTGCGCGAGCTCGACGATGTCGCGCCAGCCGGTCTGGCCGCCTTCGCCGATCGAGCCGCGCTCCGCGGTGAGCGTGGTCATCGCCACGCGCCAGCCGTCACCGACCTCGCCGACCACGTGGTGATGGGGCACCCGCACCTCGTCGAGGAACACCTCGTTGAAGTGGATGCCGCCGTCGATCTGGCGCAGGCCGCGCACGGTCACTCCGGGGGCGCGCATGTCGACGAGGAAGTAGGTGATGCCGACGTGCTTCGGCGCGTCCGGGTCGGTGCGAGCCAAGCAGATCGCCCAGTCGGAGGTGTGGGCCGACGACGTCCACACCTTCTGTCCGGTCAGCACCCACTCGTCTCCGTCGCGCACGGCGCGCGTCGACAGCGACGCGAGGTCGGAGCCTGCACCTGGCTCGCTGAAGAGCTGGCACCACACCTCGTCGCCGCGCAGCATCGGCTCCAGGAACCGCTTCTGTTGCTCGGCCGTTCCGTGGGCCATGATCGTGGGCCCGGCCATGTCGATGCCCACGACGAAGAACCGGGCCGACACGTCGAAGCGGCCCTCCTCCTCCGAGAACACGCCGGCCTCGATCCCGGTCTGCCCGCGGCCGCCGTGCTCGACCGGCCAGTGGATCGCCGCCCATCCAGCGTCGAACTTCTTGCGCTGCCACGCCTTGGCCATCTGCAGCTGGGCGACGTCCTGCTCGTCGGTCTTGGCCCGGAAGGAACGCCAGTCGCCGTCGCCGTCGCCCCGGAGCTTGGCCACCGACTCGAGCCAGGCGCGCGCCTCGGCACGGACGGCAGCCTCGGCTGGGGTGTCGTCAACATCCATGTCGTCGTCGCTCGCCTCCGGCGAGCTCCTCCGAGCTAGGGGAGCGGCCTGCGGCCGCACTGAAACGCCGGTCACTCGGGGTCGGCAAAGCCGCCCCTCGCCGGCGGGGGGCTCCGGCGGAGCCTCTGCCCCCCGCACCCCCCGCGTTGGTGCCCTTTGATCGTCCCATGAGTAGAACGTGTTCTAGTTTCTGCGGGCGGGTACCGTCGAACCGATGGAGCTTCCGGTGATGCCACCCGTCAAGCCGATGCTGGCCAAGTCCGTGCCGGCCGTGCCCCGCGATCCGGGTCTGCTCTTCGAACCGAAGTGGGACGGGTTCCGGTGCATCGTGTTCCGCGACGGCGACGAGCTCGAGCTCGGCTCTCGGAACGATCGGCCGCTGACGCGCTACTTCCCCGAGCTCGTGTTGCTGCTGCTGGCCGCGTTGCCGCAGCGGTGTGTGGTCGATGGCGAGATCGTCGTCGTCACCGACGACGGACTGGCCTTCGACACCCTGCAACAGCGCCTCCATCCAGCCGAGTCGCGCGTGCGCAAGCTGGCCGCGGAGACGCCGGCCAGCTTCGTCGCCTTCGACCTGCTCGCCCTCGGGGACCGCGACCTCACTGACGAGCCGCTCACCACTCGTCGGGACCTGCTCGAGAGCATCCTCAGCGGCCACCTCGGGCGCGTGCACCTCACCCCCATCACCGACGACCCCGATGTGGCCGAGGACTGGTTCACCCGCTTCGAGGGTGCGGGCTTCGACGGGGTGATGGCCAAGCGAGGAGACCTCGGCTACCAGCAGGACAAGCGCGTGATGTGGAAGGTGAAGCACGAGCGCACGGCCGACTGCGTCGTCGCCGGCTTCCGCTGGCACAAGGACGGAGCCGGCGTAGGCTCGCTGCTGCTGGGCCTGCATGACGACGACGGCACGCTGCACCACGTGGGGGTGGCCAGCAGCTTCACGGCTGCTCGCCGACGCGAGCTCGTCGACGAGCTGGCGCCGCTGCGCGAGCAAGCGCTCGAGAACCATCCGTGGCGCGACTGGGCCGAGCACCAGAGCGCCGCGCAGGCCGAGGGCCGCAAGCCCGGCGGCGCCAGCCGGTGGAACGCGCAGAAGGACCTGTCCTGGGAGCCGCTCCGACCCGAGCTGGTGGCCGAGGTCAGGTACGAGCACGTCCTGGCCGGCCGGTTCCGCCACGGCGGACGGCTCGTGCGGTTCCGTCCTGATCGCACGCCCGGGTCGTGCACCTACGCGCAGCTCGACGAGGTCGCCCCCGCCGAGCTGAGCGCCATCTTCGGCTGACCGTCATCGCTCCTGAAATTGACCGCGTGCTTCGGGCGTCGCTGCGCTCCTGCCTACGCACGTGCCTCCCGGCGACGGGCGAGGCCGGATCGCCTTCGGCTGCATAGACCGCGTGCCTCGCGCGTCGCTGCCACCACGATTGGTGGAGGGGCCCAGGCGCGCCGGTAGCGTCGGCCGACGGGCAGAGCGGCGGGCGCCGGTCGCCCATCCCCTCATGCTGCGCCGCCTGCTCACCACCTACCTCCGACCGCACCGCACGTGGCTCATCGGCGTGCTCGTGCTCCAGGCAGTCCAGGCCGGTGCCTCGCTGGCCCTCCCCACCCTCAACGCCGACATCATCGACAACGGCATCCTGCGCGGCGACACCCACCACATCTGGTCGATCGGCACGCTGATGCTCGTCATCACGGCCGTGCAGATGGTCTTCTCGATCGGTGCCGTTTACTGCGGAGCGCGCGCCGCGATGGCCTTCGGGAGCGACATCCGCGGCGATCTCTTCCACCAGGTGACGGGCTTCTCCGCTCGCGAGGTGAACCTGTTCGGGTCGCCGTCGCTGATCACGCGCATCACCAACGACGTGCAGCAGGTGCAGATCCTCGGGGTGATGGGGTGCACGATGCTCGTGGTGGCGCCGATGACCGTCATCGGCGGGGTGATCCTCGCGGTGCGGGAGGACCCGGGCCTCGCCTGGCTGTTGGTGGTCAGCCTGCCGCTGCTGCTCGTGGCGCTCGGCCTGGTCATCAGCCGGATGGTCCCGCAGTTCCGCCTGATGCAGGAGCGCATCGACCGCATCAACGCCGTGCTGCGCGAGCAGATCATCGGCATGCGGGTCGTGCGCGCCTTCGTGCGCGAGCCGGTGGAGACCGAGCGCTTCCACCACGTGAACAGCGACCTCACGGAGACGTCGCTGGCCGCGGGACGATTGATGGCGCTGATGTTCCCGACCGTCGCGATCTTCATCAACGGTTCCAGCGCCGCGGTGATCTGGTTCGGCGCAGGCCGGATCGACTCGGGCGCCATGACCGTCGGGGCCCTCGTGGCGTTCCTCAGCTACTTCGCCCTGATCCTCGTCGCGGTCACCATGGCGACGATGGTGGCCCTCATGGTGCCGCGCGCCTCGGTCTCGGCGGATCGCATCCAGGAGGTGCTCGACACCCCATCCTCGGTGCGGTCCGCGGAAGCACCGGTCACCGAGCTCACCGGCGCGGGCACGCTCGAGCTGCGCGACGTCTCCTTCCAGTACCCCGGAGCGGAGTCGCCGGTGCTCTCGGGCATCAGCTTCCGGTCGCTCGCGGGGCAGACGATCGCCGTCGTCGGCAGCACAGGCTCCGGCAAGACCACCCTCGTGAACCTGGTGGCTCGGCTCGTCGACGTCACCTCGGGCGCGGTGCTGCTCGACGGCGTCGACCTGCGTGACATCGAACCCGAGCTCCTCTGGCACCGGATCGGCCTGGTGCCGCAGAAGCCGTTCCTCTTCGGCGGCACCGTGGCGACCAACCTCCGTTATGGCAAGCCCGACGCGACCGACGACGAGCTGTGGGAGGCACTGCGGGTGGCGCAGGCGAGCGACTTCGTGGCCGCGATGCCCGGGGGCCTCGACGCCCGCATCTCGCAGGGCGGTGGCAACGTGTCGGGCGGCCAGCGCCAGCGCTTGGCCATGGCGCGCGCCCTCGTGCGCCGCCCCGAGATCTACCTCTTCGATGACTCGTTCTCCGCGCTCGACCTCGCCACCGACGCTCGACTCCGGGCCGCGCTCGTTCCCTACACGCGTGACGCAACCGTCGTGGTGGTGGCCCAGCGCGTGTCGACGATCTCGCAGGCCGATCAGATCGTGGTGCTCGAAGAGGGCCGTTGCGTCGGCCTGGGCACCCACACGGACCTGCTCACCAGCTGCCCGACCTATGCGGAGATCGTCGAGTCCCAGCGGGCCGAGGAGGTGGCGTGACCGACACCGAGATCGACGACGACGCCACATCGGCGGCCGCGCCCGGCCCCTCCATGCGCTGGGGGAGCCTCGGCATGCCGCTCGAGCGCTCGAACGACTTCGGCACCGCCACCCGTCGGCTCGCCACCCGTCTGCGGCTCGAGCGGGTGGGCGTCGTCGCGGTCGTCGTGCTCGCCGTCCTCAGCGTCTCGATGTCGGTGGTCGGCCCACGCATCCTCGGTCATGGCACCGACGTCATCGTGCGCGGCATCCAGTCGCCCGCTGGGATCGACTTCGGATCGCTCAAGCGCACCATTGCGCTGGCGCTCGGCCTCTTTGCGGCGTCCGCGCTGCTCAACTACCTGAGCGCGTATGCCCTCGCGGGCATCGTGCAGCGCACGATGTACCGGCTGCGCGCCGACGTCGAGGACAAGCTCAACCGGCTCCCGCTCGGGTACGTCGACCGCACGGAGCGTGGCGACCTGCTGAGCCGCGTCACCAACGACATCGACAACATCGCGCAGACGCTGCAGCAGACGCTGAGCCAGATGCTGTCGTCGGTGCTCCAGCTGGTCGGCATCGTCGCGATGATGCTCCTCATCTCGCCCCTGCTCGCGCTCGTGGCAGTGGTGACGGTGCCTGCGTCGGTGCTCACCATGCGGATGATCACCACCCGGTCGAAGCGACGCTTCATCGAGCAGTGGAAGCACACCGGCGCGCTCAACGCCCAGGTCGAGGAAACGTTCACTGGTCATTCGATCGTCAAGGCGTTCGGCCGTCAGCGGGAGGTGGAGGAGCGCTTCCGCCTCACCAACGACGAGCTGTACCTGTCGAGCTTCCGCGCCCAGTTCGTGAGCGGTGTGATCCAACCGGCCATGGCGATGGTGGGCAACGTGGGGTTCGTCCTCGTGGCGGTCGTCGGCGGTCTGCGAGTGGCATCGGGGGCCATGAGCCTCGGCGACGTGCAGGCCTTCATCCAGTACTCGCGCCAGTTCACGATGCCGTTGACGCAGCTCGCCTCGATGGTGAACCTGCTGCAGTCGGGGCTTGCCTCCGCCGAGCGGGTCTTCGAGCTGCTCGACGCCGAGGAGCAGAGCCCTGAGGTGGATCTCAGGCCGGAACCGGCGGCCACCCGCGGCCGCGTCGAGTTCGACCGGGTGAGCTTCGCGTACCTGCCGACCAAGCCGCTCATCACGGACCTGTCCCTCGTGGCCGAACCGGGGCAGACCGTCGCGATCGTGGGGCCGACCGGGGCGGGGACGACGACGCTGGTGAACCTGCTCATGCGCTTCTACGAGGTGGACGCTGGTCGCATCACGATCGACGGGCATGACATCGCCGAGATGCCCCGCCGCGACCTTCGGTCGCTCCTCGGGATGGTGCTGCAGGACACCTGGCTCTTCAGCGGGTCGATCCGCGACAACATCGCCTACGGCAACCTCGAGGCCACCGAGGACCAGATCCTCGAGGCCGCTCGGGCGACCTACGTCGATCGCTTCGTGCACGCGCTGCCCGACGGCTACGACACGGTCATCGACGACGAGGGGTCCACGGTCAGCACCGGCGAGAAGCAGCTGATCACCATCGCGCGCGCGTTCCTCGCGGACCCGGCGATCCTCATCCTCGACGAGGCCACCAGCTCGGTCGACACCCGCACGGAGGTGCTCATCCAGCACGCCATGGCTCGACTGCGGTCTCAGCGGACGAGCTTCGTGATCGCGCACCGGCTCTCCACCATCCGAGATGCGGACACGATCCTCGTGATGGATGGTGGCCACATCGTCGAGCAGGGCGACCACACGAGCCTGCTCACAGCGGGTGGGGCATACGCGGCGCTGTACAACGCGCAGTTCGCAGCCCCGGTCGCGGACGTGGCCTGACCCGGCAGGAACGCCGCGGCAGGAGGCGGCATCTCCCGTGGCGCGCGGTGATGCCCGCGGTCACGATCGCGGGCGTGACGATCGCTCCTGATGACAAGGACTGGACGTGGGTGCTCGATCGGCCGTGTCCCGACTGTGGGCTCGACCTGTCAGGCGTGGATCCGAGTGACATCGGGTCGCACCTGCGCGCCAACGTTGCCGAGTGGCCCGCGCTGCTCGACCATCCGGCGGCGACGGTTCGGCCGAACGACGGGCAGTGGTCGGCACTCGAGTACGCCTGCCACGTGCGAGACGTCTTCCGACTCTTCGCCGTACGCCTCGACGCGATGCTGAACGAGGACGACCCGCACTTCCCCAACTGGGACCAAGACGCGACCGCCATCGAGGATCGCTACGCAGAGCAGCAACCGGAACCGGTCGCCGCCGAGCTGGCCGAGGCCGGAGCAGCGCTTGCCGCGAAGTTCGACGCGGTGCACCCAGACCAGTGGACCCGTCGCGGACGCCGCAGCGATGGGGCGCAGTTCACCGTGGCCAGCCTCGGACGCTACCTGCTGCACGACCCCGTGCACCACGTGTGGGACGTCCGATCTGCGTACCAGAGGCAGCGCTAGCGGATCGGGGTGAGGGCCGCGGCCGTGTACCGCACGCCCGGGTTCCACAGCAGGAAGCCCTCGATCCCGAGCGATGCCGCCGCGTCGATCTGGGCCCGCACCTCAGGGACCCCGTAGGGAACGCCGCCGAGGGTGAAGTCCTGGATCCATGGCAGCAGGCGGACGCCGGTCCCGACGGTCACCTGTTGGAAGTGGGTCAGGGATCGCTTGGTGATCTCGAAGGGCTCTCGTACCGGGTTGGCGACGCGGTACTGCCCTGGGCCCCAGTGCGACGGGTAGATCATGGGTGCGAGGTAGTCGACGGCTCGGGCCATGGCCGGCACGTCCTGGGCGATGGCGTCACCTGAAGCGGCCGCGATCCCGAAGACGGACGCTCCCTGGAACACGCCCTTCGCGCGCAGGGCCGTGTGTGCGTCGGCAAGGAAGTCGGCCACCACGGCGGCGCTGGGTCCGGTGAGGCCCGGTACCACCATCGTGTCGGGCGCGCCCTCGGGCCGCCGGATGTAGTCCCAGAGGATGTCGCGCACCCCGAGGTCGACGGCCTCCAGCGCGAGGTCGAGGTTGTATCGACGAACGGCCGGGTGCACGTAGTTGGCGAATCCCCCGTAGGTGCTCAGCATCTCGCCCGTCGGCGTCTGGAGCACCTCGTCCTTGCGCCCGTCCGCCCACGCCGCTGCGGCATAGACGGGGTCTCGGAAGGCCACGATCCGTCCGATCACCCGGACCTTCCGGGCCTCGAGCATGCGCACGGCCTCCTCGAGGTCCATCTCGGCGCGCACCGCCCCGATGCGCAGCGCCGTCGGGACCTTCGACTGATAGCCGATGATCCCGCGCTCATCCTTGATGTCGAGCTCCACGGTGTCGATCAGCCCGCGGTCGACCAGGTCGAGGACCCCAGCCCGGAGCTCGATGTTGGCCCACGCCGCTGCGCTCACGTGCACGGCCCGCGACGTCGCGGGGTAGATGATCGGCACGACCGATTCGCGGGAGGTCCGGTTGCCAGCCTGGTCCGTGGCCGCGAACCGCAGTACCCCTGTCGGCGGGTGCGCGAACTCGACCTCGAACGCACCATCGTCCGTGTCGACCGGCTTGCCGTCGAGGATCACCTCGGCTCCGTCCTCGACCTTGCCTCGGACGATCACGGGTTCATCGATCGGCATGGGATCGAGGGTGGCGGGCACATCGAGCAGGGGTGCCGCGCTGTCGATCACGTATCGCCACTGGAACTCGGCGTCGCCGAGGAAGAGGCGGCCCACGGAGAGGGTGATCACGTGTTCACCCTCGTCGAGGGCGCCCTGGACCAGCTTCGTTCGCACGAGCTCCGCGGGCCGCAGCCGGATCGCGTCACCTGCGAACTCGAGGTCGTCGAGGAGGTCGACGCCGTCCATGGACAGGTTGGCCCGGAATCGATCGTCGTCGCCTGGAACCCGCACGGTGATGTCGAGGAGACGACCGTTCGCGGGTGTGAGCTGCGTGCCGCTGACCAGACCCACCAGCTCGACCGGCACACGTGTTGACTTCCAGAAGGAGACGCCCATCCACAGCACCAGCCCGAGCGCGGCCGCGCCGATCAGCACCACGCCCCGATCCACGCGTGCTCTGGGTCGCAGCACATGCGCACGGCTCCGGTTCAGGCGGAGCGCACGCGGCGTGAGATCGAGGTTGAACGAGCGCGACGGACCCCAGAGGTCGCGCTCGCGACTGCTGACGAACCGCTTGCGCGGTCGGTTCGACCCAGGGATGTCTCGGAGTGAGCGCGGCATGGAGGAGTTGTCGATCAGTTCGAATCGGTCGCGAGTCTGCCGGGGGCGCAACGTGGTTGACCATCCCAGTGGGCCACACTGGCGGCATGACGGCGCCGATCAGCGTGCGCGTGGGCGACATCGAGGTCGCGATCACGCACCCGGACAAGGTGTTCTTCCCGGCCCGGGGCGAGACGAAGCTCGACCTCGTCCGCTACTACGAGGCGGTGGCCGGACCACTGCTCGCCACCCTTGGCGGTCGGCCGGTGCTGCTCGAGCGCTACCCCGACGGCGCCAGCGGGAAGTCGTTCTTCCAGAAGCGGGTGCCGAAGTCAGCGCCCAAGTGGCTCACCACCACCGTGGTGTCCACGCCCAACGGCACCACGAGCGACGCGCTGGTCGCCGCCGACCTCGCCCACATCCTCTGGGCGGTGAACCAGGGCTGCCTGGGCTTCCATGTGTGGCCGACCCACGCGGCCACGCCCGAGATCGCTGACGAGCTCCGCATCGACCTCGATCCCTCACCGGGCGTGGGCTTTCCAGAGCTCCAGCATGCCGCCCTCCTCGCGCACGACCTCTTCGCCGAGCTCGGCATCGAGGCATGGGTGAAGACGTCGGGCTCGCGCGGGCTGCACATCTACGTCGAGCTCGAACCCCGTTGGGACAGCTACGAGGTGCGAGCGGCGGCCGTCGCGCTCGCTCGGGAGCTCGAGCGCCGACACCCCGACCTCATCACCGCGCAGTGGTGGAAGGAGGAGCGCGGCAGTCGCGTGTTCGTGGACTTCAACCAGAACGCGCCACACAAGACCGTGTTCGGCGCATGGTGCGCGCGGCCGCGCGTCGGGGCGCAGGTGTCGACGCCGATCGAGTGGGACGAGCTGGCCACGATCGAGCCGAACGACCTGACGATCGCGACGGTTCCCGCCCGCCTGGTCGAACGTGGCGACCCGTGGGCGGACAAGCCCAGCCGTCCCCAGGACCTCGAGCCGCTCCTGGAGCGATCACGCGCCGACCTCGCCAACGGGCTCATGGACGCCCCGTGGCCGCCGGTGTACCCGAAGCAGCCGAACGAGCCGCCGCGCGTCGCCCCGAGCCGCGCCCGCCAGACTTGACCGTTGGGTCAAGTTCGCGCTTGCCTGGGGCGATCCGCCGGCATGCCGCCGACCCAGGGGGAGCGATGACCGACACCGCACAGCGCACCAGCACGTCCGTCGACCCGGTCGGCGAGGTCAAGGCCTGGCTGGACGAGAACTGGGATCCCGACCTCACCGTCGCCGAGTGGTGGGAGCGCCTCGGGCTCTCGGGCTGGGCTGCCCCCGGCCTCCCGGAGAACGCCTACGGCAAGGGCCTCAACCGCAACGACAGCGTCGCCGTGCAGAACGCGATCTCCGAGTTCGGCGCGCTCGGCGCACCGGGCGGCCTCGGACTGCTGCTCGCCGCGCCCACGATCGCCGCCCACGGCTCACAGGAGCAGATCGATCTCTATGTGCGCGACATCGTCACCGGGCAGAAGGCGTGGTGCCAGCTCTTCTGCGAGCCCGGCGCCGGCTCCGACCTGGCCGGCCTCCAGAGCAAGGCCGTCAAGGACGGCGACGAGTGGATCGTCAGCGGGCAGAAGGTGTGGACGTCCGGTGGTCAGGTCGCCGACCTCGGCATGCTCATCGCTCGCACCGATCCCGATGTCCCCAAGCACCAGGGCATCACCTACTTCGCGATCGACATGCACCAGAAGGGCATCGACATCCGGCCGCTCGTGGAGATGACGGGCCACGCGATGTTCAACGAGGTCTTCATGGAGGAGGCCGTCGTCCCGGACTCGGCGCTCATCGGTGGCCTCAACAACGGTTGGGCGGTCGCCAACACGACGCTCATGAACGAGCGCGCCGGCCTCGGCTCCGGCGGCGGGCACGCGGCGGCCGGCGCGGCCACGCCGGGCACCGTCGTCAACGACCTCGTCAAGCGCGCGGGCGACTTCGTCGCCGCCCCGGACGGGAAGCCGAAGCGGCGCGGCAGTGGCGGCAGCGCGGGTGGCATGTTCGCAGCCGGCTACCAGCTGCTCGTCGAGCTGGCCAAGGGCAACGGCAAGATCACCGAGCCCTCGGTGCGTCAGGACCTCATGCGGCTCCACACGCTCAACGAGCTCGGTCGCTTCAACAACCTCCGTGCCAAGGCGGCCAAGGCCATCGGCCAGGACGTGCCGGGCCTGCCAAACATCTCGAAGCTGTCGATGAGCGAGATCGTCCGCCAGCAGCGCGACATCGGCCTGCGGATCCTCGGCCCCTACGGCACCCTCCACGCCTACAAGGCGGAGGACCAGAAGCCGCTCAACGACGCCACGGGCAACCCGTTCACCGGGATGGTCACCGGCATGGCCCTGTTCGCGCAGGCCCCCCCGATCTACGGCGGCACCGATCAGGTGCAGCGGAACATCATCGGCGAGCGCGTACTCGGCCTTCCCAAGGAGGCCAACCAGGACAAGGTCGCGGCCTTCAAGGACCTCCCCAAGAACGCCTGACAACAGCTTCTCCGGAACCTCACGCGCGTCATGCGTGCGCAAGGTCCCACAGATCGGGGTTTGTCCGGGGCTGGCGGTGCAGAGATGGTGACTACTGACGAGCTGCGATGACCTGCGCGGCGCGCTCGGCGAGCGACGTGGAGCCGAGCGAGGCAGCGAGCGCTTCGAAGCCGGCGGTTGGGCCGATCCAGCGCCAGTCGTCGACCACGCCCACCTCCGCGTCGACCTCGACGGTGGCGATGCGACGGAAGAGCAGCGCGAGCTCGAACTGATCGCGCAGGATGGCGTTGAGCTTGACGGCGCCGCGCACGCCGGCGTCCCAGGTGAGCGGGTCGGTCGGGATGTCCTCGAGGTGCCCCCAGCGGTCGAGCACGGCGGCGGCGGACTTGGCGCCCCAACCGGGCAATCCGGGGAAGCCGTCGGCCGAGTCACCCATCAGCGCGAGCAGGTCGGGAATCGACTCGGGGGGTACGCCGAGACGCGCGTGCACGCCCTGCGCGTCGAACCACTTGTCCTGACGGCGGTCCCACTGCCACACCTTGCCGCCCACGCACTGGCCGAGGTCCTTGTCCGGGGTGCAGATCACGGCGCGCTCGACGCGTTCGTCCGCGGCGGCCACCTTCGCCCCCGCTGCGAGTGCGTCATCGGCCTCCTGCTCCACCATCGCCCACACCGTGAACCCCGCCGCTCGCAGTGCGTCTTCGACGACCGGGAACTGCGCGAACAGCAGCGGATCGATGCCCGATCCGTCCTTGTAGCCGTGCCACAGGTCGTTGCGGAACGACTCGATGACGTGGTCGGTGGCCACCGCCACGTGCGTGGCGCCCTGCTCGAGCAGCGAGAGGCACGACGCCACCACCCCGCGGGTGGCACCTCGCTCCGGGTCCTTGTTGGCAGGGGAGTAGTGGTACCGGAACAGCTCGTAGGTGCCGTCGACCAGGTGGACGTTGAGGCCCATCGAGGCCGGGCTCAGAGCCCGATGGCGCTCAGCGCGTCGGCTGCGCGCCCGATGGCGCTGGCCAGCTTGGGGTGCGTCGCCTCGAAGCGCGTGACCTCGTCGCGCAGGTCATCGACCAGGCCCTCGTCGTCCTTCTCGGTGAGTCGCCGCTCCACCTCGCCGGCGAGGCGAGCCAGCTCGGCGCTGTTGTCCGATCCGTGCTCGGCCGCCGCGATGGCGTCCCTCAGCTCCGCCAGCAGCTGCTGCATGGGTTCCTGCATCGTGGATCCTTTGGCTCGGCCGTCGGACCACAGCGTAGCGAGGTGTCAGCGACGTCCGGATCGCCAGCGATAGGGTCGATTGCGCTGTGACCCACCCCCGCACGAGTGCGCCCCGGCCCCTGGCCCGGTGGGTGACCGCTGTCTGCGGCGCACTCGTCGTCTCGGCGGCGGCCACTGCGTGTGGCAGCGGCGGTGACGGCATCGGCGAGGTCGCGGATCGACGTGCCGACCCGACCCGTGGTGTCGTGCCCACGATCCCGGGTGGGGTCGAGCTGGGCAGTCTCGATCCTGCGACCGTCCTGACGGGTGCGGACCTTGCTTTCGGTGCCCCCCTCCCGAGCGAGCAGGCGGCCGCCGACGCGTTCGCGGAGCAACCAGAGTTCGTCTCGGCGTTGGCTCGCCGCGTCTTCCATCGAGGGGATGGTCGTCGCCTCGCGGACGCGCTCGTGCTCGTCGTCGACGGGTCGGCGATCTTCGACGAGGAGGCGCTCTCAGCGTTGGTTCACGCCGCCGTCGGGGCGATCGGGCGAGGCGTGGCTCGCGCCGAGCGGATCGGGGCCCAGGACGTCATCCGCGCCCAAGCCAGCGACGGCACCCACGTAGCTGTCGGGTTCCTGAGCGCGGACGTCCTCACCGTCGTCAGCGGGTCGAGCGACGCCGAGGTGACGCTCACCGTCACTCGTCAGATCGAGGCGCGAGCCCGCGGCGAGATCGGCAGCGCGACCCCGACGACCCCGCTCGTCCCTGTCGAGCCCGACTCGGTGTTCGTCGCGGTCCCCACCGTCGCGTTCGAGGAGATCCCCGGTCCCGAGGACGAGGCGGTGCCCGAACCGCCTTCGATGGTGGGCGCCTCTGCGGTGACGGGCCGCTTTGGGGTGGCGGCCGGTGAGCGGCGGACGACGGTGTGGGTGGTCTCGACCAGTCGCAGCACGTACCCCTGGGCCGAGGCGCTCGAGCCGGCCATGGAGGCGCTGGCCATGGCACGCGCGAATGGGTCGGCGCCCACGCCCACGGAGTTCGGCGGGCGGGTGGTCTACCAGTCGGTCAACGCCCCGGGAACCCCCAGTGCGCACGTGTTCCGCCACCACGGCCTCGTGCTGCTGGTGGAGGGCGACCAGGCCGACCAGGTCGCGGCGGTCGCCACCGCCTGGATCGCCGCGTTGGGCCCCACCTGACCAATCTCTGGAACCTCACGCACGGCATCCGCGCGTGAGGTTCCAGAGATGCAGGTCTGGGCTACTCCTGGACGAGCTCGATGAGGGTGCCGTAGCTGCCCTTCGGATGGACGAACGCCACGGTGGTGCCGCGGCTGCCGGGCCGGGGAACGGTGTCGATCGGCGTGGCGCCGGCGGCGACCATGGCGGCGAGCGCGGCCGCGCAGTCGTCGACGCGGTAGCCGACGTGGTGGAGGCCCTCGCCGCGCTTCTCGATCGACTTGGCGATCGGCGAATCGGGTCGCGTGGCGGCGGTGAGCTGGATGTAGGAGTCGGCGACCTTGATGAGCGCCTCCTCGACCCCGTCGCTCTCGACGATCTCGCGGTGGTGCACCTCGGCACCGAAGGCCTCCTGGTAGTACGCGATCGCGGCCTCGAGATCGCGCACGGCGATCGCGACGTGGTCGATCTCGGTGAGCAGCATGGGGCTCCTAGAGCTCGCCGCGCGCGTGGCGCTGGTAGAGGGTGATCCTGTCCTCGCCGATGCGGTCGCGCTTCTCCGGGTCGGCGATGCCGAGGCCCGCGGTGGGGGCGAGACAACGAACGGCGAGCTTGCCCTCGGCCTCGTTGCGATGCACGGCACGAGCAGCCTCGCCCACCTCGGTGAGGTCGTAGGCCGCGGACATGACCGGCTGGATGCGGCCTTGGTCGATGAGGCGGTTCATGTCCCACGCCTCCTGGTAGTTCGCGAAGTGCGACGACACGATGCGCTTCAGCTTCATCCAGAGGTGCCGGTTGTCGTACTCGAGCATGAAGCCCGACGTGGCCGCACAGGTGACGATCGTCCCACCGCGCTTGGCGATGAACACGGACGCACCGAAGGTGGACCGCCCCGGGTGCTCGAACACGATGCTCGGATCCTCACCGATCAGGCCGCGCACCTTCTTGCCGAGGCGACGCCACTCCGACTCGTCCTGCGTGGTCTCGTCGGACCAGAACTTGTAGCCCTCCGCGGCGCGGTCGATGACGGCCTCGCAGCCCATCGCTTCGAGCAGCTTCACGCGCTCAGGGCTCGACACGACGCCGACCGGGGTGCCACCACCGTTGAGCACGAGCTGGATGGCGTAGGCGCCGATGCCACCCGTGGCGCCCCACACGAACACGGAGTCACCCTGCTTCATCTGCGCGGCGTGTCGGCCCACGAGCATGCGGTAGCTCGTGGAGGCGCACAGCCCGTTGACGGCGCTCTCCTCCCAGGTGAGGTGCTCCGGCTTCGGCATGAGCTGGTTGGCCTTGACGACCGCGAGGTCGGCCAGGCCGCCGAAGTTCGTCTCGAAGCCCCAGATGCGCTGGTTGACGGCGAGCATCGAGTCGTCGTGGGCCGACGGATCCTGGTCGTCGAGGTGGTTGCAGTGGACGACGACGCGGTCGCCCGGCTTCCAGTTGCGCACGGCGGAGCCGACGCGCAGCACCACGCCCGATGCGTCGGAGCCCACGACGTGGTGGTCGAGCGCATGGCGCTTGCCCCACACCGACTCCTTGCCGAGGCGATCGAGGAACCCGAATGTGGGGAGCGGCTCGAAGATCGACGTCCACACGGTGTTGAAGTTGATCGACGACGCCATGACCCCGAGGTACACCTCGTCGGGCGCGAGCTCCGGTGTGGGCACGTCGCCGACGTGGAGCGACTTGCGTGGGTCCTTGTCCGCTGACTCCACGCCTTCCCACATCGTCTGCTCGTTGCGCAGCACGTGGGCGGCCCGGAAGCTCTCGGGGATCGGGATGGCGGCGATGTCCTCGGAGGAGGCACCGCCTTCGATGGCATCGAGGAAGTCCTGCATGGCCCGAACCTACCGATCCGGCCCGGACCGTGGCGAACCGCGCGGCACGCCTCCATCGAGGCCCGTCATCGGTAGGGCCGACGTGGTTGACTCCCGCCCATGGGACTCCAGACGATGGCGGAGCGGTACCAGCGACCCGACTGGGTGCGTCGCCTCAACGCCATGGCGGCCGCGGCCGGCGGGGCCGCCGCGGTGGTGCCCCTCGACGCCTCGGCCCTCATCGACGACGCCCGTGCCTCGACTGCGGTCGCAGACCCCGGCGACCTCGGCGATGGAGACTGGGAGGGCCGCCTCCGAGCGCTCGTCGAGGCGATCAACGGCAGCCTCCTGCACGTCGTGGGCCGGCTCATGACCCGCGAGGAGCTCCTGCGAGGGCTGCGCACCCGGTTCCTGCTCGGCGCGCAGCGCGTCGCTGATCCGTCGATCGCGGACGAGGTGATCGTTGCGCCGATCGTGATCACTGGTCCCGCCCGCTCAGGTACCACCATCCTCTTCGAGCTGATGGGGCTCGACCCCGCACTGCGCACCCCGATCGCCAGCGAGGTGATCCACCCGGCGCTGCCCGCCGGCGTGACCAGCGCGGCGCGCGACGCGATGACCGAGGCGGAGCAGGAGCTGTGGGCCGACGTGCAGCCGGAGTTCGACGCCATCCACGAGCTCCGCACCGATCTGCCGGTGGAGTGCATCACGATCAGCTCGCCGTCGTTCGCGGGCAGCCACTGGCCGATGGTGCTCACCGATCACGGCGCGTGGACGCCCGACGTCGACGCAGACCTCGCGTTCCACCGGGCGGTCCTCCAGCAGGTGCAGCACGGGCGGCCCGAGCGGCAGTGGCTGCTCAAGACGCCGGGCTACCTGTTCATGATCGACGACCTGCTGCGCGCCTACCCCGACGCCAGCGTGATCGTCACCCATCGAGATCCCGCCAAGACGATGCCGTCCACCGTGAGCACCACGGCCATGGTGCAGTGGCTGCGCACCGACCAGGTCGAGCTCGACGGCCTCGCTGAGCTGATCGGCGCACTGTTCGGCGACGCCCTCAACACGGTGGCTCGGCGTCGAGAGGAGGGATCGATCCCCTGCCCGTGCGGCGACGTCCGCTTCGCCGACCTGATGGCCGACCCCGTGGACGCGATCGCTCGTGCGTATGACGGCATTGGGCGGGAGCTCACGGCCGAGCACCGCGCCGCGATCGTCGCGTACGTCGCCGCCAAGCCAAGAGGCAAGCACGGCACGCACCGGTACACGGCCGAGGAGTGGGGGTTCGACGCGGGAGCGCTCCGACGCGACCTCGCCCCCTACCTCACCCAGTTCGACGTGCCCCTGGAGGACTGACGCCGCCGGGCCCCGAGATCAGCGCACGCTGTCGACGGGGACGAGCGTCGCGGTTGGCGTGTCGATCGGTCCCTCCGGGAGCATGAACCGCCAGAAGACGAGCCCGAAGGGACGACCCTCGGTGGACAGCCAGTTCGGCACCCCCGGGTCGCGGTGGGCGATCACGACGCGCACGGTGCCGTCGGCGTCGACCTCGGCCTGGGCGCGGTTGAGGCTCACCCGGTTGCGCAGGTAGTCGAAGGTCTGGAGCTGCCGGTTCCACAGCGACACGTTGGCGCACCGGCACTCGGGCCACATGGCTCGGATCACGAGCGCGTCGTCCGGGCCGAGCAGGTAGGGCGCCATGCTGTACGCCGCGTCAGCCGCCGCGAGCGCGTGCGCGCCGGGCCGAACGGGGGGCGGAAACTCGTTCGGGATGCGCGACACGAAGGCGGGCGGGTCGCCCTCGCCGGGCTTGGCCATCGCCTCGAGCGTGCGTGACCGCACGTAGGTGGCCATGCGCCGGATCGACCTCGCCACGGACGCGTCGGTGGGGGCTGGCGGCGCGGCCGGCACCTCACCGGCGACGAGGTCGATCACGAGCCCCAGGCTGGGCGCTGGAGGCGTCGCCGGTGAGTGGTCCTGCTCCCAGTAGTGGCGCACCGTGATCCTCGACGCATCGGCGGCGAGGGGCAGCCACCCGCGGTCCTTCGGCGGACCGCCCACGGTCACCTCGAAGCTGCCATCAGGGGCGACGTCGAAGCCAGTGTCGTTGAGCACCCCGACCGTGCCGGAGGGGAACGCACCGTCCTCCGCGCCGGCCTCCACCGTGAAGCTCACGTAGACAGCGCCACCCGTGTTCCCCCGCACCCGGTAGGTCCCGGCTGGGTGCACGCGAGCGTCGTGGTAGCGAGCGTCGGCGTTGTCGCCGAGCGCCTTGCGCCACGGTGTCACGATCTCGCGGAAGACCGGATGCGCGGCGTCGTCCTCGAGCTGGGTCTCGATCCCCGTGCCGAGATGGTGGATGATCACGCGCAGCCCCTCAGCGACGTCGGTCGCGTCGGTGAGGCCCCACTCCTCCCCGGCGAAGCGATCCCCGATCTCGCGCAAGGTCGCCAGGAGCTCGTCGAAGGCGGCTCGGCTGTCGGTCATCGCTCCACCTCTCCCCACGGGTCGGCGGGCATCATCGCACCTCCTCTCGCACTACGGTCGGCCGTTCGCATGCACACCCCCCGAGCAGGAGGCGCCGCCGATGGCCACCACCCGAACCGCCACCACCCATTGGGAGGGCACCCTCATGGAGGGCGCCGGAGCCGTCACGCTCGAGTCATCTGGGCTCGGCACCTACGACGTCACCTGGGCCTCTCGGGCAAACGATCCCGAAGGGCGCACGAGTCCCGAGGAGCTCATCGCCGCCGCGCACTCGTCGTGCTTCTCGATGGCGCTCTCGAGCGCGCTGGCCAAGGCCGGCACGCCTGCCGAGTCGCTCGACACCTCCGCTGCGGTCACCTTCCAGCCCGGCGAGGGCATCACCGGCATCCACCTGACGCTGCGTGGCGTCGTGTCTGGTATGTCGGCCGAGGCCTTTGCCGAGGCGGCCGAGGGCGCGAAGGCGAACTGCCCCGTCAGCAAGGCGCTCACCGGCACCTCGATCACCCTCGACGCCACCCTCGCCTGATCCTGCCTTCCTCGACGGCTGGTACGCCTCGAGGTTCCTTTGCGAGCGGGCGGCGCGGGAGTAGCGTCAACAGCGGCTTCCGCAGCGATCGGTCGACCGACCGGCATCGTTCGTGGTGGCGGGGGTGAGGGCGATGCGCAGGACGATCCTGGTGCTCGGGCTGCTGCCGATGATCACGCTCGGCCTGAGCGCGTGCTCAGATGACGAGGACGGTGGTGGTGACGTCGACGTGACCCTCTCGGACTTCAAGATCGACCTCGCGAAGACCTCCGCCCCGGCGGGCTCGATCACGTTCAAGGTCCACAACGAAGGCCCTTCGCTGCACGAGTTCGTGGTGTTCAAGACGGATCTGGCGGCCGATGACCTCCCGACTGACGACACTGGCGACGTTGCTGAGAACGACGAGTTCGCTCCCGTCGACGAGATCGAGGACATCGAGGACGGCGCGAGCCCGTCGCTCACGGTCGATCTCACCAAGGGCTCCTATGTGGTGATCTGCAATGTGCCCGCCCACTACCGTCAGGGCATGCGCGCGGCGTTCTCCGTGACCTGACTGGCCTACGGTCAGGGCCGCATGAGCTGGTCGTCGTGGCCAGCAGAGCTTGGGGGCCCCATGGACGACACCCACGTCGACCCACGCACGTTGTCGCCGTTGGAGCCGGCGTGCGAGTGGCGCAGCGACGAGCTGGCCGTGTCGTACGTCTGGCACCTCACCGACGACCACGTCGAGGAGCTCGACGCTGCGCTCCGGCACGCCGAAGCGGGCACTGCCGATGTCCTCGACATCACTCGGGCGCACTTCCCCCTCCCGACCCTGGGGCCGTTGCTCGTCGATCTCACTCGCGAGCTCATCGACGGGCGGGGTGTCGTGCTCCTCCGCGGCCTGCCGGTCGATCGATACGACAAGGCCCGCGCCTCGTCGATCTACTGGGGTGTGGGCATGCACCTCGGCCGGCCTTGGCCACAGAACGTCAAGGGCCACCTCCTCGGTGACGTCACCGATCAGGGAAAGGACGTCGCCGACCCCACCGCGCGCGGCAACGAGATCGGCGGGGTGCGCTTTCCGTTCCACTCCGACGGCTCGGACCTGGTGGGGCTGTTCTGCCTCGACGCAGGGGCCAGCGGCGGCGAGAGCATCGTCGCCAACGCCGTGGCGATCCACAACGAGCTCGTGCGCACCGACCCTGAGGTCGCCGCGGAGCTGTACCGCCCGTTGCCCTACGACCTGCGGGGCGAGCAGGCCCCCGGTGCTCGCAGCTGGTACGAGATGCCGGTGTTCACCCGGCGGCACGACCGGCTGTTCGTGCGGTACATCCGGCCCTACATCGAGTCATCCCGTCGCCACGCCGACGCGCCCGCCGTGACCGAAGCGGCCCGTGCCGCGATGGACCGCGTCGACGAGATGTGCGCCGACCCGCGCTTCCACGTGTCGATGCAGCTCGAACCCGGGGACATGCAGTTCGTCAACAACCATCACGTGCTGCACGCCCGGG
Organism: Microthrixaceae bacterium; assembly: GCA_052386335.1. Classification (GTDB taxonomy): domain Bacteria; phylum Actinomycetota; class Acidimicrobiia; order Acidimicrobiales; family VFJN01; genus VFJN01. Next base: position 39,752 of record JBQTKH010000032.1, on the reverse strand, counting down.
CCGCCTATGCGGACGACCGAGCCAGCGGCCGCATCCGCCACCTCAAGCGCCTCTGGCTGGAGACCGACCTGCTCACCGATGACGCCAAGCCCGAGCGCTTCCGCCTGGGGCGCACCGATCAGTGGTGGTCCCGCCAAGGGCCCACCAAGAGCGAGCTCGTCGTCTGAGCCCTCCCACCACCCCGGTTCTGTGGCACCTCACGCGCGCCATCCGGGCGTGAGGTGCCAGAGATCGCAGTGCTGTGGAGCTCAGGCGGGTGGCGCCTCGGCGAACAGGATCTGGAACGGGGCCAGCTCGACGGCGAAGCCGGGCTCCCACGGGAGCACGCCGGCGCGGTCGGGCCAGACGAGCTGGACCATCTCGAACCCGTCGGGCGCGCGACCGGCCAGCCTGTGGTGCTCGGTGAGCGAGGGGAACAGGTCGGCGGTGGCGGATGCGTCGACCCGCAGCAGCGCGCAGGGCTGGCCGCCGTCGAGCAGCCCGATGAACGGCGAGCCCACGGGGAGGTCGGTGTGGCCGGCGAGGGCGTCGGCCACCAGGTCGAACAACCCGCGGCAGGCCACGGGGGAGAGGCCGACGATGCACACCTCGGGGAAGCCGAAGCGGTCCTGGAAGCCGATCGTGTAGGCGTACCGCGGGAACGGCGGGTCGACGTCGGTGCGGGTGGGAACCGCGTCGAGCGCCCAGCCTTCTCGCTCGAGCATGAACACGACCTTGTCGCGGTGACTCATGTCACGGTCGGGGAAGACGTCGTCGTCGCTCACCCGATCAGCCTCGCAGACACCAGAAATCCGGTTCCGCTTGATTGTTGACCGAGTTGGTCGGGTATCATGCGGACATGCAGGTGATCGGCTTCCCCAGCGTCGTCAACGAGGTGAGCGCGCGGCTCGTGGCCACCGGTGTTGTCCTGCTGTCGGTCGTCACGATCGCGTTCGACGTGCGGTGGCTCACCGTCCTCCTCGCCTACGGCTTCGTCGCCCGGGTGGCGACGGGCCCGAAGCTCAGCCCCCTCGGACAGCTCGTCACCCGAGTCATCACCCCTGCGCTGCCGATTGCGCCCAAGCTCGTACCGGGCCCTCCGAAGCGCTTCGCCCAGGCGATCGGCGCGGCGTTCACGCTCACCGCGGCGGTCGCCACCTACGGGTTCGGTCGCTTCGATGTGGCACAGGTCGTGCTCGCGGTCCTCGTCGTCGCCGCATCGCTCGAGGCGTTCGCCGGCTACTGCCTCGGCTGCAGGATCTTCGCGCTCCTCATGCGGGTCGGTGTGATCCCCGACGACGTGTGCGAGGCCTGCAACGACATCTGGGCCCCTCGCCCCGAGAAGCTCGTCAACGCCTGAACCACTCCGGATCTGTGGAACCTGACGCTCGCATGGCGCGCGTCAGGTACCAGAGAACGGTTGGGGACGGGGTCAGGTGAGCGGCCGGTCGGTTGGCGCGATGATCGTCGGGAGCGCGGTTTCGCCCATGAGGTAGCGGTCGACGTTGGCCGCGGCGCTCCGGCCCTCCGCGATGGCCCACACGATGAGGCTCTGGCCGCGGCCCATGTCGCCGGCGACGAACACACCCGGCACCGAGCTCGAGAACTCCCCGTCGCGGGCCACGTTGCTCCGCGGGTCGAGCTCCACGCCGAGGTCGTCGAGCAGTCCGTCCTTCTGCGGCCCGAGGAAGCCCATCGCCAGCAGCACGAGCTGGCAGGGGATCTCCTGGTCGGTGCCCTCGACCTTCTCGAAGCGGCCGTCCTGGAGCTGGACCTCGTGCATGCGCAGCGCGCGGACGCGCCCGTCGTCGTCGCCGAGGAAGCACTCGGTGTTGACCGCGTAGACGCGCTCGCCGCCCTCCTCGTGCGCGGAGGTGACCTTGTAGCTCATCGGGTACGTGGGCCACGGGTTGGCGTCGGGCCGGCCGTCGACGGGGCGAGGCAGGATCTCGAGCTGGGTGACGGAGCGGGCACCGTGGCGGTGCGAGGTGCCGAGGCAGTCCGCCCCGGTGTCGCCACCACCGATGATGACGACGTCCTTGCCCTTCGCCGTGATCGGCAGGTCGTCGACCGAGAGGTCGCCCTCCTGGGCCCGGTTCGACCAGGGCAGGAACTCCATCGCCTGGTGGATCCCGTCGAGCTCGCGCCCGGGAACCGGGAGGTCGCGGGCGATGGTGGCGCCCCCGGCGAGCACGACGGCGTCGAAGTCGGCGAGGAGCGCCTCGGCGCTGATGTCGACGCCGACGTCCACGCTCGTGTGGAAGGTGGTGCCCTCCGCCTCCATCTGGGCGAGCCGCCGGTCGACGTGCCGCTTCTCCATCTTGAACTCGGGGATGCCGTAGCGCAGGAGCCCGCCGATGCGATCGGCTCGCTCGAAGACGTCGACGGTGTGACCGGCGCGGGTGAGCTGCTGGGCCGCGGCGAGCCCGGCGGGGCCGGAGCCGATCACCGCGACGGTCTTGCCGGTGCGGCTCGACGGGGGAAGTGGGACGATCCAGCCCTCCGCCCACGCACGATCCACGATCTCCACCTCGACCTGCTTGATGGTGACCGGGTCTTGGTTGATGCCGAGCACGCAGGCGCCCTCGCACGGCGCTGGGCAGAGCCGACCGGTGAACTCGGGGAAGTTGTTGGTGGCATGCAGGCGATCGATCGCCTCGCGCCACTGATCTCGGTAGACGAGGTCGTTCCAGTCCGGGATGAGGTTGCCGAGTGGGCATCCGTTGTTGCAGAAGGGGATCCCGCAGTCCATGCAGCGCGAGGCCTGCACCTGGAGGTGGTCCGCGGGGAACTCCTCGTAGACCTCCTTCCAGTCGAGCAGCCGCACCGGCACTGGCCGACGAGTCGGCGTCTCCCGCCCATGCTTCAAGAACCCTTTGACATCACCCATGGAAAACAACCTCGAGACATAGGAAAGGGGTACGGCGGTGGGCGTGGGAGCCAGAGGCTGTGCCCCAAACCCGTGCCGCGGGGATGCGGCGGGGGCGTGGGGGCAGAGGCTCCGCCGGAGCCCGCACAAGGCGAGGGGTGGCTCCGCCACCCCCGAGCGACAAGTGGTTCAGCGCGAGCCGAAAGGCGAGCACAGAACAAGGCTCGGAGGAGCTCGCCGCAGGCGAGCGACGACGACTACCCATGGGCCGCGGCCATGATGGCCTCGTCCACGTCGAGCCCGTTCTCCTCGGCCACCTGCGCGGCGGTGAGCACCCGCTTGAAGTCCCGGGGCATCACCTTCTTGAAGCGGCGCATCTCGCTGTGCCATCGATCGAGCAGCGTCGTCGCCACCGTGGAGGCGGTGGCCTCGGCATGCGTGCGGAGCGTCTGGCGAAGCCAGGCGGCATCGTCGACGTCGAGCGGCTCGAGATCCACCATCTCGGCGTTCAGCCGGCGGAAGAGCGTGTCGTCGGGGTCGTACACGAACGCGATGCCGCCCGACATCCCCGCGCCGAAGTTCCTGCCTGTCGAGCCGAGGACGACCGCTCGTCCGCCGGTCATGTACTCACAGCCATGGTCGCCCACGCCCTCCACGACTGCGGTGGCGCCGGAGTTGCGCACGCAGAACCGCTCGCCGACGACGCCGCGCACGAACGCCTCGCCACCGGTGGCGCCGTAGAGCATCACGTTGCCGGCGATGACGTTGTGCTCCGCCACGAACGACGGATGCGCGTCGGTGGGCGGTCGGAGGATGAGCCGGCCGCCAGAGAGGCCCTTGCCGACGTAGTCGTTGGCGTCTCCCTCGAGGCTGAGGGTGATCCCCCTCGGCACGAACGCGCCGAAGCTCTGGCCCGCGGAGCCCGTGAACCGCACCTGGATCGTGTCGTCGGGCAGGCCGTCGCCCTTGTAGCGCTTGGTGACCTCGTGCCCGAGCAGCGTGCCCACCGTGCGGTTGACGTTGCGGATCGGCAGGTCGATCTCCACCGGTTCGCCCCGCTCGAGGGCAGGAGCGGCCAAGCGGATCAGCTCGTTGTCGAGGGCGGCGGCGAGGCCGTGGTCTTGCTCGCCGGTGCAGTGCAGATCCTGTTGGAACGGGCTCTCGGGCTGATGGAGGATCGGCGAGAGATCGAGGCCGCTGGCCTTCCAATGGTCGATCGCCTCGCGGGAGTCGATGGCCTCGACGTGGCCGATGGCGTCCGCGAGCGTGCGGAACCCCAGCTCGGCGAGCAGCTCGCGCACCTCTTCGGCGATGTACTCGAAGAAGGTCTCGACGAACTCGGGCTTGCCGTTGAACCGTGCGCGCAGCTCGGGGTTCTGCGTGGCCACCCCGACGGGGCAGGTGTCGAGGTGGCAGACGCGCATCATGATGCAGCCCGACACGACGAGCGGCGCGGTGGCGAAGCCGAACTCCTCGGCGCCGAGCAGGGCCGCGATCACGACGTCTCGGCCCGTCTTCAGCTGGCCGTCAGCCTGGACGACGATCCGATCTCGCAGTCCGTTGAGCAGCAGGGTCTGCTGCGTCTCGGCGAGGCCGAGCTCCCAGGGCGCGCCGGCGTGCTTGAGCGAGTTCAGGGGGCTGGCACCCGTTCCGCCGTCGTGCCCGGAGATGAGCACGACATCGGCCTTGGCCTTCGACACGCCCGCGGCCACCGTGCCCACGCCCACCTCGGCGACGAGCTTGACGTGAATGCGCGCCTCGGGGTTGGAGTTCTTGAGATCGTGGATGAGCTGCTTGAGATCCTCGATGGAGTAGATGTCGTGGTGCGGAGGCGGCGAGATGAGCCCCACGCCGGGCGTGGAGTGCCGGGTGCGCGCGATCCACGGGTACACCTTGTTGCCGGGCAGCTGGCCACCCTCGCCCGGCTTGGCACCCTGCGCCATCTTGATCTGGAGGTCGTCGGCGTTGGTGAGGTACTCCGAGGTCACGCCGAACCGCCCGGACGCGACCTGCTTGATCGCGCTGCGACGCTCCGGGTCGTAGAGCCGCTCCGCATCCTCGCCGCCCTCCCCGGTGTTCGACTTGCCGCCGATGCGGTTCATCGCGATGGCGAGCGTCTGGTGCGCCTCCATCGAGATCGAGCCGTAGCTCATCGCGCCGGTGGAGAAGCGCTTGATGATCTCGCTCGCTGGCTCGACCTCGTCAAGAGGCACCGGCTGAGCGGCGGGGCGAAGCGAGAACAGGCCACGGAGGGTTGCGAGCTGCTTCGACTGGTCGTCGACGCGGGTCGTGTACTCCTTGAAGATGTCGTAGCGCTTGGTGCGCGTGGCGTGCTGGAGCTTGAACACCGTCTCCGGGTTGAAGAGGTGGTGCTCGCCTTCGCGACGCCACTGGTACTCACCGCCGAGCCACAGGTCGCGGTGAGCGGCCTCCTCCGGGCGATCGAGGTATGCGAAGCGGTGGCGCGCGGCGGTCTCCTCGGCCAGCTCGTCGAGGCCGACTCCGCTGATGCGACTGGTGGTGCCGGAGAAGTACTCGTCGATGAGGTCCTGGCCGAGACCGATCGCCTCGAACACCTGGGCGCCCGTGTAGGAGGCCACGGTCGAGATGCCCATCTTCGACATGATCTTGAGCACGCCCTTGGTGCTCGCCTTCACGTAGTTCTTGATGGCCTGATGCTTGGAGACCCCGGTCAAGGTGCCCTGGTCGATCAGGTCCTCGATCGTCTCGAAGGCGAGGTACGGGTTGATCGCCGCGGCGCCGTACCCGAGCAGCAGTGCCATGTGGTGCACCTCGCGGGCGTCGCCGCACTCCACGACGAGGCCGACGCGGGTGCGCGACTTCTCGCGGATGAGGTGGTGGTGCACCGCCGAGGTGAGCAGCAGCGAGGGGATCGGTGCCAGCTCGGCGGACGAGTAGCGGTCGGACAGCACGATCACCTTCGCCCCCTCCGCGATCGCGGCGCTGACCTTTGCTCGCACCTCCTCGAGTGAGCGGCGCAGGCCCTCGCCGCCCTCGGCGACCGGGTAGAGCCCGTCGATGGCGAACGGCTTGAAGCCGGGCATGTCGTTGTCGTCGTTGATGTAGAGGAGCTTGGCGAGGTCCGGGTTCGTGAGGATCGGGTAGGGGAGCGCGATCTGTCGGCATGATGCGGGACCGGGTCGGAGCAGGTTTCCCTCGGGTCCGAGGCCTGCGCTCATTGATGTGACGAGCTCCTCGCGGATCGCGTCGAGCGGCGGGTTCGTGACCTGCGCGAACAGCTGCTGGAAGTAGTCGAAGAGCAGGCGCGGCCGCCCGGACAGCACCGCGATGGGCGTGTCCGTGCCCATCGACCCGATCGGCTCCGCGCCGGTGCGTGCCATCGGTCCGATGAGGATCTTGAGCTCCTCGGTGGTGTAGCCGAAGGCTCGCTGGCGCTGGACGACCGAGGCGTGCTGCGGGACGAGGAAGTCGCGCGGAGGGAGGTCATCGAGGTGCACCTGGCCGGCGTGCAGGAACTCGCCGTAGGGCTGCTGGCTGGCCAGCGCCTCCTTGATCTCGTCGTCGTCGACGATGCGCCCGGCGGAGGTGTCGACCAGGAACATCCGCCCGGGCTGCAGCCGGCCCTTCTGGACGACCGTCGACACGTCGATCGGCAGGACCCCGACCTCCGACGCCATCACGACGAGGCCATCCTCGGTCACCCAGTAGCGGGAGGGGCGAAGGCCGTTGCGGTCGAGCACTGCGCCGATGAGCGTGCCATCGGTGAAGGCGATCGAGGCAGGACCGTCCCATGGCTCCATCACGTTGGCGTGGTAGCGGTAGAAGTCCCGCTTCCAGTCGGGCATCGACTCGTGGTGCTCCCAGGCCTCGGGGATCATCATGAGCACCGCGTGGGGCAGCGTGTAGCCGCCGAGGTGGAGCAGCTCGAGCACCTCGTCGAAGCGCGCCGTGTCCGAGCTGCCCGGGGTGCAGATCGGGAACGCACGGTCGAGGCCGTCGATGAGGTCGCTCTCGAGCAGCGACTCGCGCGCCCGCATCCAGTTCTCGTTGCCCATCACCGTGTTGATCTCGCCGTTGTGGGCGATGAGCCGATACGGATGGGCGAGAGGCCAGGACGGGAACGTGTTCGTGGAGAACCGGCTGTGCACGAGCGCCAGCGACGACTCGAGGCGCTCGTCGCGCAGATCGACAAAGAAGTCGCCGACCTGATGAGAGATCAACATGCCCTTGTAGACGAGCGTGCGCGCCGAGAGGCTCGCGAAGTACACCGCGCCGTCGAGCTCGTGCTCGGTGCGCTTGCGCATCACGAAGCAGCGACGATCGAGGTCGATCCCGGACAGGTCGGGCTGTCCTTCCGCGGTGGTGACGAAGACCTGCTGGAAGGCTGGCTCCGCGTCTCGGGCCTGTTCGCCGATCATGCCGTTGTCGACGGGCACCTCACGCCACCCGAGCACGCGAAGGCCCTCGGCGGCGGCGATCTTCTCGACGCCGACCTTGGCGGCAGTGGTTGCCTCAGGGTCGGTTGGCAGGAACCCGATCCCCGTGGCGTAGCGCCCGGCGGACGGAAGGTCGAACCCGACGACGGCGCGCAGGAAGGCGTCGGGGACCTGGATCAGGATGCCGGCGCCGTCGCCCACGTTGGGCTCGGCGTTCGTGGCACCGCGGTGGTCGAGGTTGCAGAGCGATTGCAGGCCCAGCTGCACCATTCGGTGGCTGCGGCGTCCGTGCATGTCCACCACGAAGGACACGCCGCAGGCGTCGTGCTCGAAGCGGGGGTCGTACAGGCCCTGTGAGGCAGGTGCCGCGCGGTGGCCGTGGCCGGCAGGGAGTGCGCGTGAGGGCTGCTGAGGCATCTCGAGAGTCCATTCCCGTGGAGCGGTGGATCGGTTGGGGTCCAGAGCTCTGCGGTGGGACGTCATTGGCCCGCTGCAGGTCGACCAACCGTAGCGGGCGCCAGGCGCGCCCAGCCAGCCGTTACGATCGCGCCGGACCGCCTAGGAGGCAGCATGAGCGAAGCGGATCGCCTGATCGCCGAGGCCATCAGGGTGCTCGCTGAGGCGAACGACGTCGCTGCTGCCACCCGCGCGGAGGCGGACCGCTATGCCCGGCGCCGGCGGTCCGAAGCCGACCTCGTCCTCGCGAAGGCGCAGCGCGTCCTGCTGGCCGCGGAGGCGAAGGCGGCGGTGATCGTGCGCGTGGCCGGAGCGCACCACGCCGGGCCCGACGAGGTGATCGATCTCGATGCCCTGGCGGCCGAGGTGCCGGAGCCCGCGCCGGCGCGCCTGCCCTCGGAACCCACCTCTGACCTCGATCGGCTGATCGAGGCGGCCATCGGGCGCGCCGTCAACCACGCCTTCCCCGTCGACGCCACGCGCTGAGGTCGTCTGGCCGGTCTCGCCAGACGCTCACTACGCTGGCCGAACCACAACTCGACCTCTCTTGGGGGAGTCCACATGGCTGGTTCCGTGATCTTGGCTGGTGCACGCACGCCGATCGGCAAGCTGTCGGGTGCCCTGGCGGGCTTCTCCGGCGCGGAGCTGGGCGGTCTCGCCATCAAGGCGGCGCTCGAGCGGGCGGGCCTGTCCGGCGAGCAGATCGACTACGTGATCATGGGCCAGGTGCTCCAGGCGGGGGCCGGGCAGATCGCAGCACGTCAGGCGGCGGTGCACGGCGGCATCCCGATGACGGTGCCGGCCACCACCATCAACAAGGTGTGCCTCTCGGGGCTCAACGCCATCTACCTGGCCGACAAGATGATCCAGGACGGTGACGCGGACATCGTCGTCGCCGGCGGCATGGAGTCGATGACGCAGGCGCCGTACCTGCTGCCGGGTGCGCGTGCTGGCTACCGAATCGGCGACCAGAAGGTCGTCGACTCGATGATGTACGACGGGTTGTTCTGCGCGTTCGACCAGGTGGCCATGGGCGCCGGCACGGAGAAGTACGCCGCGTCGATCGGCCTGGCCCGCGAGGCGCAGGACGAGATCGCCGCCAAGTCGCACGAGCGTGCGGCGCGCGCCGCCAAGGACGGCCTCTTCGACAACGAGATCGTCAAGGTGGAGATCCCGCAGCGCAAGGGCGACCCGATCCTGTTCGACACCGACGAGGGTGTCCGCGGCGAGACCACGGTCGAGTCGCTCGGCAAGCTGCGCCCCGCCTTCGACAAGGCCGGCAACATCACCGCTGGCAACGCCTCTCAGATCTCCGACGGCGGCGCGGCGGTCATCGTCACCTCCAAGGCGGTCGCCGAGCGTCTCGGCGCCCAGCCCCTCGGCGAGATCGTCGGCTACGGCCAGGTGGCGGGCCCCGACCCGTCCCTGCTCACGCAGCCGGCCCGAGCCATCAAGCAGGCGGCCGAACGGGCGGGCAAGCAGGTCAGCGACATCTCGCTGTTCGAGCTGAACGAGGCGTTCGCGGCCGTGGGGCTGGCGTCGATGACCGACCTGGGCATCACCGACGAGATCACCAACGTGAACGGCGGCGCCATCGCGCTCGGGCACCCGGTGGGCATGTCGGGCACCCGCGTGGCGCTCACGCTGCTGCTCGAGCTGGCCCGCCAAGGTGGCGGCCTCGGCGCGGCTGCCCTCTGCGGCGGTGGTGGCCAAGGCGACGCCATCCTCCTCCAAACGCTCTAGCCCCACCCACCGAAGCCCCACCCCAAGAATCTGGCGTTGTCCTGACTCGCTCAGCGAGTCCAACCAACGCCAGATCCCGGGGAGGCGCCACCCCAAGAATCTGGCGTTGTCCTGACTCGCTCAGCGATACGGCGCAACGCCAGATCTGGTGTGGAGGGCGCGCTTGACGTCGGTGACCAGCTGCTGCGGCGTGCGGGTGTAGTGCTGCCACGTGTAGCGGAGGATCAGCCAGCCGGCGATCTCCAGCTGGTTCTGCCGCGCTCGGTCGTGCTCGAAGGCTTGGCTGTTGAGGTGGTACCGGCGACTGTCCAGCTCGATGCCGACGAGCTCGGGCTCATAGGCGAGGTCGAGACGAGCGAGCTCGTGCCCGGTGGTGTCCCGGACGACGTGCTCGATGAGTGGCGGCCGGAGCCCGTACGTCACCAGCAGCCGCTCGACGAGCCGGTTGAACTGGCTGTCGGGGACGTCGTTGCCGAAGTGCGTTTCGAGGATCGATCGCATGGTGCCGACGCCGCTCCGACCTTGCCGGCTGTGCATCGCCATGGCGTGGGCAAGGTCGTCCCAGCTGCACAGGTTGCGGCGGATCGCGTCGTCCACGGCCTGCTGCACCCGCTCGATCGGCTGCACCGCGCCCAGGTCCACCAGGGTGCGAACGAGGCCGGTGCACGGGATCGCCATGCGTACTTCGGGCTGCGCGAGGTGGAGGTCCTTGCTCTCGTGCCGTCGCCCGAGGTCGACGGCCCATGAGCGGAGGTGCCGAGGCGTCACGACCTCGGGCAGGCCCTGGGCGCTTCCGTCGAGCTCCCACAGCGCGGCGGCGGTGCGATGAGACGCCAGCGTGCCCGCGCCGCCCGCCAGGACGGCCCGGAGCACGCGCTGGTGCCAAGAGGTCGGGGCGGCTGTTGCCTGGTATACGCCGGGGTGGACCAGGGTCAGCTCGCCGGAGGCCAGGGCGCGGCCGATCCGCTGGATCGAGACGTCGGCCTCGATCAGCTGGTTGCGGGTCACGAGCCCGTGGCGTCGGCGCGCCGCACGCGCGAGGTCTCCCGTCAGGAGCGTCACGGCGCCCTCCTGGTGTTGTGGTGCCGGTCTGAGGGAAGCGCCCGATCGTTCCCGCCGACGGTCGCCCGCGCAACCCCCGATCTTCTGGCGTTGTCCTGACTCGCTCAGCGAGCTCCAACAACGCCAGATCCCAGCGGGCGCCCACCCCATGAATCCGGCGTTGTGCTGACTCGCTCAGCGAGCTCCAACAACGCCAGATCTACGTTGGGGCCGCGTCCCGAACGACGGGGATCACGACCCTCCGTTTGCGGCGCTGACCGACAGGACCGCCCGATGCTCCCGGGCCTCGAACGCAGCTGCTGTTTGACAAGATGCCTGGTCACAGGGCAATGGTTGCGCCAATGCCCAAGTACCTCGTCATCGTCGAATCGCCCGCCAAGGCCCGCACCATCGGTGGGTTCCTCGGCCCCGACTTCATCGTCGACTCGTCGATGGGGCACATCCGCGACCTCCCCGCCAAGGGGCTCAACGTCGACACCGAGCACGACTTCGCCGTCGAGTACGAGGTGCACCCCAACAAGAAGGACACGATCAGCCGCCTCAAGAAGGCGCTGAAGGCGGTGGACGAGCTCCTGCTCGCCACCGATGAGGACCGCGAGGGCGAGGCGATCTCCTGGCACCTGCTGGAGGTGCTCAAACCGACCGTCCCCGTGAAGCGCATGGTGTTCCACGAGATCACCCAGTCCGCGATCGAGCACGCCATCGAGGCATCCCGCGACGTCGACTACGGGCTCGTCGACGCTCAGGAGAGCCGGCGCATCGTCGACCGCCTCTACGGCTACCCGGTCTCTGAGGTCGTGTGGCGAAAGATCCGCCAGGGCCTGTCGGCGGGCCGCGTGCAGTCGCCCAGCGTGCGGCTGGTGGTCGAGCGGGAGCGGGAGCGGATCGCCTTCATCGCTGCGAGCTACTGGGACCTCGCGGCCACCTTCCCGACCGAGCCGGGCTTCACGGCGTCGCTGGCGACGATCGATGGAGCCAGGGTGGCCGGAAGCCGCGACTTCGACAGCACCGGCACGACCAAGCGCGACGACGTGGCCGTGCTCGACGAGAGCGCGGCGCTCGCGCTCAAGGCCGGGCTCGATGGCCAGCCCTTCACCGTCAGCTCGGTGGAGACCAAGCCCTACACCTCTCGGCCCAAGCCGCCGTTCATCACCTCCACCCTCCAGCAGGTCGGTGGCTCCCGGCTGCGCATGAGCGCTCGTCAGGTGATGAGCATCGCCCAGGGCCTCTACGAGGACGGGTACATCACCTACATGCGAACCGACAGCACCACTCTGTCGAGCACCGCGATCGACGCGGCGCGCCAGGTGATCGAGCGCACCTTCGGTCGCGAGTACCTCACCGACGGCCCCCGCACCTATGCCAAGAAGTCGAAGAACGCTCAGGAGGCTCACGAGGCGATCCGGCCCTCGGGCGATACCTGGCGGAGCCCCGATCAGCTCGGCGGTGAGCTGCGCGGCGACCAGTTGCGCCTGTACGAGCTCATCTGGCAGCGAACGCTCGCCAGCCAGATGCCCGACGCTCGCGGCAACACCGTCACCGCCCGCATCGGAGCTACAACCTCCGCCGGTGTCGCAACGGAGTGGACCGCCTCCGGTCGAACGATCACCTTCGCGGGCTGGCAGGCCGTGTACGGCTACGGCGGCGACGACGCTGACGACTCGACGGAGGACAACGCCAAGCTGCCGGCGCTCGAGGAGGGCATGGCGCTGCCCGCACCCGACGTCGAGGCGTCGGGGCACACCACCCAGCCGCCGCCTCGCTACACCGAGGCCACGCTCGTCAAGACGCTGGAGGAGAAGGGGATCGGTCGCCCGTCCACCTACGCGTCGATCATGAACACGATCCAGGACCGCGGCTACGTGTGGAAGTAGGGCCAGGCGCTCGTCCCCACCACCGACGCCTTCGCGGTGGTGAGCCTGCTCGAGCAGCACTTCAGCCACCTCGTCGACTACGAGTTCACCGCTCGGATGGAGGACGACCTCGACGAGATCGCCGGCGGTCGCCAGCAACGCGTGCCGTGGCTCCACAAGTTCTGGTTCGGCAACGGCGATCCGGGGCTCCTCACCATGAAGGAGCTCGCCCTCGAGCAGGCCAACGCGGAGGCCATCAACACGATCCCGATCGGACTGGCCGAAGACGGCACGCCCATCGTCGTGCGCAACGGTCGGTACGGCCCGTACCTGCGGCGCGGCGACGACACCGCCTCGTTGCCGGAGGACCTGCCCCTCGACGAGCTGACGATCGACCGAGCGATCGAGATCCTGTCGGCACCCAAAGGCGGCGAGCCGCTCGGCACCGATCCCGACTCGGGCCTGCCCGTCTATGCCAAGAGCGGTCGCTTCGGACCGTACGTGCAGCTTGGTGACGCCGACACCCTCCCGCCCGACACCAAGCCGAAGATGTCGTCGCTGTTCCAGACCATGTCGTTGTCGACGATCACCCTCGACGAGGCGCTCAAGCTCCTGGCTCTGCCGAGGGTGGTCGGCGAGCATCCTGAGGGCGGCGAGATCGTCGCGTCGAACGGGAAGTTCGGCCCCTACCTGAAGTGGAAGGACGAGACGCGCAGCATCGACGCCGAGGAGCAGCTCCTCACGGTGTCCGTCGACGAGGCGGTGAAGGTGCTGGCGGAGCCCAAGAAGTTCGGTCGCCGCAAAGCGGCACCGGCACCGCCGCTCAAGGAGCTCGGCAACGACCTGGTCTCCGAGAAGCCGGTCGTGGTGAAGGACGGCCGCTTCGGGCCCTACGTCACCGATGGCGAGACCAACGCGTCGCTCCGCAAGGGCGACACGATCGAGAACATCACGATCGAGCGCGCTGCGGAGCTGCTGCAGATCCGTCGTGAGGCCGCGCTAGCCAAGACGGGCGGGCGACGCGCCCCGGCCAAGAAGGCCGCCAAGAAGGTCACCAAGAAGGTCACCAAGAAGGTCACCAAGAAGGCGGCCAAGGGGGTCACCAAGAAGGCCACCAAGAAGGCCGCGAAGACGCCAGCGAAGATGGTGGCCGGCACCGTCGCGAAGCGCACCGGGGCACCTGACGCCACCGCCGCGGCGCACCCTGGTGAGGGTGGCGCCGGAGCGTCGGACGCCTCTGGTGGGCCCGACGACGCCTGACGATCGCGGGCCGGGTCTCGATCGACCCCTAACGTGGGACTGATGGCGGAACCGGGCCAGGGGCCGATCCCCGACGATGGCGTCGTGGACCCGGATGCCCCCACCGAACGAGCGCCCGTTGTGGGCAACGGCGACAAGCCCGGCTTCCACGTGCGCATGTTCGGGTCGCCGCAGTTCTTCCACCTGTGGCTCACCCAGGTCGCGTCAGCCACGGGAGACTGGCTCGGGTTCCTCGCCATCGCCGCCCTCGCGGCCCGCATCGGCGGGGGGTCTCCGGAGGCCGCGGTCGGCGTGGTGATGGCCGCCCGCATCGTTCCGGGACTGTTCCTCGGCGCCGCATCGGGCGTGGTCGCCGACCGGTTCGACCGCAAGAAGGTGATGGTCACCTGCGACATCGGACGTGCTGCGGTGCTCGTCACCCTGCCGTTCGTGGACACGGTGGTGGGTCTTGTCGTCGCGTCCCTGGTGCTCGAGTGCTTCACCCTCCTGTGGGCGCCCGCCAAGGAGGCATCGGTGCCCAACCTGGTGCCCGGGGACCATCTCACCACCGCCAACTCACTGTCGCTCGTCGCCGCCTACGGCACGATGCCGATCGCTGCTGGCCTGTTCTCCTTGCTCGCGAAGGTGTCCGAGCAGCTCGGTGACATCGATGCCCTGTCGGTGCTGCGCACGAGTCGCGTGGGTGTGGCCTTCTACGTCGACGCCCTCACGTTCCTGTTCTCCGCCTTCATGATCTCTCGGCTGACCTTGCCCAAGACCGAGCCGCGCCGGAACAAGGGTCCGAGGATCGACTTCGGGCAGGCGTTCCACGAGCTGAAGGAGGGTTGGCAGTTCATCTTCATCAACCCCGTGGTTCGAGCCGTGAACGTCGGGCTCGCCACTGGCCTCATTGGTGGCGGGATGCTCGTCCCCCTCGGACCGGTCTTCAGCGACCAGGTGCTCCGCTCAGGATCGGACGGGTTCGGCTTCCTGATCTTCGCGCTCGGGTGCGGTGTGGCCCTCGGTGTGGTGGTCCTGTCGCTCTTCCAGCGTCGGGTTCCCAAGGCGCAGGTCTTCGCCACCGCGGTGTTCGTGGCGGGAGCGTCGTTGATCGTGGCCGCATCGATGTCCGACCTGCGGTTCGCGGCGCTGTTCGTGACCATCCTCGGCGTGTGCGCTGGTGCCGTGTACGTCCTCGGCTTCACGCTGCTGCACGAGAGCGTCGACGACGAGCTGCGTGGCCGGATCTTCAGCGCGCTCTACATCCTCGTCCGGTTCTGCGTGCTGCTGGCCTTCGCGGTCGGCCCACTGCTGTCGGACCTGCTCGATCGACTCAGCCACACCCTCGTCGACCGGCAGGTCTCGCTCGGTGGCCTCGAGATCGCGGTGCCCGGCGTGCGCCTCACGCTGTGGCTGGCCGGCCTGATCATCATGGGCGCGGGGGTGCTGGCGGTGATGTCACTGCGGGCAGGGGCTCGCAAGATCGCGCCCGATGGTGAGCGGCTCCAGGAGCTGGTCTCGGACGTCACGCGCCCCTTCTCCGACCTCCAACGCAGCCGCGATCGAACCGAGCGGGACCCATGACCGGCCACTTCATCGCCTTCGAGGGCGGCGAGGGGAGCGGGAAGTCCACGCAGGCGGCCCGCCTCGCGGCTCGCCTCGGGGCGGTGCTCACCCACGAGCCGGGCGACACGCCCCTCGGCGCCGCGGTGCGCGCGCTGCTGCTCGACTCGGCGTCGCTCGAGATCACGCCCCGGGCCGAGGCGCTGCTGATGGCCGCTGATCGGGCCCAGCACGTGGTGGAGGTGATCCGGCCTGCTCTGGAGGCCGGCCAGACGGTCATCACCGATCGCTTCTCGGGCTCCTCCATCGCCTACCAGGGGTACGGCCGGCAGCTGTCCGCCGCGGAGATCGAGGCGCTGTCGGAGTGGGCGACCGATGAGCTGCGACCTGACCTCGTCGTCCTCCTCGAGATACCGCTGGAGATGTCGACGGCGCGCACCGGCGGCGCCCGCGATCGCCTCGAGGCGGCGGGGGAGGCGTTCCACCGGCGCGTGCACGACGGCTTCCTGCATCAGGCCATCGGTGACCCCGACCGCTGGGCCATCGTCGACGGCACCGCCCCGGAGGACGACGTCGCCGCCGCCATCTGGGAGATCGTCTCGATCCGCTTCCCCGACATCGTCTGACGCGGGAGATGCGATGATGCGGCCATGACCACGGCCGCGACCACCGACGTGTGGGCCGACGTGATCGGCCAGGACGCAGCGGTTGCTCAGCTCGCGGCTGCCGCGGTGCATCCCGTCCACGCCTATCTGCTGGTCGGTCCCGCGGGGTCGGGGAAGCGGGCCGCCGCCCGAGCGTTCGCGGCGCTGCTGCTGTCGGCAGGATCCGACGGTGATGCCGCAGCGCGCCATGTCCGCCTCGCGCTGGCCGAGGCTCACCCCGACCTGCACGTGATCGAGCCCACCACGGCACAAGGCCGGATGGATGCCGACACGGCGCGGTCGATCGTGAAGCAGGCGGTGCTGAGCCCGGCGGAGGGCGCTCGCAAGGTGCTCGTCCTCGAGGACTTCCACCTCATCGATCGGTTCGGTGCGATCTTGCTCAAGTACGTGGAGGAGCCTCCTGACTCCACGTTCTTCGTGATCCTCGCCGAAGATGTGCCACCCGAGCTGATCACGATCGCATCGCGCGCCGTCCGCGTCGATCTCGGGCCGGTACCTCTGGCCGTCGTCACGGACCGGTTGATCGCCGATGGGGTCGCCCCCGAGGCGGCGGCGTCGATCGCCGCCGCCGCGACCGGCGACCTCGACCGGGCGCGCCTGCTGGCCACCGACGCCCGCTTCGCCCTCCGGGCAGAGGCCCTGCGGGCGATGCCAGCGCGCCTCGACGGCACGGGCGCCCGAGCCGCAGAGCTGGCTGCTGAGGTGAAGGCCCTGATCGATGATGCGCAAGCGGTCATCGACAAGCGCCATGAGGCGGAGGTGGCTGAGCTGCAGGAGCGCATCGAGCGCTATGGACAGCGGGGGAGCGGCAAGAAGGACGTGGAGGATCGGCACAAGCGCGAGGTGCGGCGCCATCGCACCGCCGAGCTCCGGTTCGCCCTCGCCACGGTCGCCGGCGTCTACCGGGACGCCCTGCCCTGGGCCGACCACCCCGCCGACCTCGTCCGAGGCCTCGACCGCATCGACGAGGCCGCCTTGGCCCTCGAGCGCTTCCCCAACGAGACCCTCCTGCTTCAGTCGTTGCTCGCGCACCTGCCCCCGCTCCCAGCGTGACCTTGAAGCGGGTCGCGGGCCCTCAGGTACACTCTCCCGCTCCCGCCCGGGTAGCTCAGTTGGTAGAGCAACGCACTCGTAATGCGTAGGTCAGGAGTTCGACTCTCCTCTCGGGCTCCCCGCGCCGCCGTTCCCCGAACCGTCCAGCGACCTCGCTGGCACCCCTCTAGCATCGTCGGATGGACGACACCCTTCCCGGCCAGGGGCGCCGCGTGCTCATCGTCGATGACGACCGAGCCATCCGAGAGCTGCTGCGCACGGTGCTGGAGTTCGACGGCTGGGAGGTCCTCGAGGCTGGCGACGGCGCGCACGCCCTCGCCCTCGCCCGGGCGGAGAACCCGGTCGCCGTCGTCCTCGACGTGATGATGCCTGCGGTGGACGGCTTCGACGTGCTCGACGGGCTGCGCAAGACCGAGCAGGGCCGAGCGATGACGATCATCATGCTCACGGCGAAGTCTCGGCCGAGTGACGTCCTGCAGGGCACGCGACTCGGTGCCGACCTCTACATCGCCAAGCCGTTCGACCCCACCGATGTCGCTTCCAAGCTCGCGGAGCAGGTGCAACGGCGGAGCGAGGGGACGTGATCCCGAGGGGGTGACGGCGGGTCGCGGCGGGTAGGTTCGCCTCGTGGCCGATCAAGCGCGCTTCGCCGCCCTCGCGATGGAGCACACCAGCTCGCTGTACTCCGCGGCGCTGCGCATGACGCGCAACCCCTCCGACGCCGAGGACCTCGTGCAGGAGACCTACCTCAAGGCCTACCGCGGGTTCGGCGGCTTCGAGGAGGGCACGAACCTGAAGGCGTGGCTCTACCGGATCCTCACCAACACGTACATCAACGCGTATCGCGCCAAGCAGCGTCGCCCCGACGAGACCGACCTGGACGAGGTGGAGGACCTGTACCTCTATCACCGCCTCGGCGGGCTCGAGGCCGCTCGTGCGAGCCGCTCGGCCGAGGACGAGCTCATGGACCTCTTCAGTGAGGCGGAGGTGAAGGCAGCGGTCGAGGAGCTCCCGGAGAACTTCCGCATGGCCGTGCTGCTCGCGGATGTCGAGGGGTTCTCCTACAAGGAGATCGCCGAGATCATGGACGTCCCGATCGGCACCGTGATGAGTCGCCTCCACCGTGGAAGAAAGGCGTTGGAGAAGCTGTTGTACGACTTTGCCGTGTCCCGCCGCCTCACCGAGCCCGTGCCGGATCCCGCCGCCTGATCATGTCCACCGACGACTCCCCGCTCAAGCCGCAGTGCGAGGATGCGCTGCACGAGATCTACCACCTGCTCGCGGGCGAGATCGACGACGCCAAGCGGGCGCAGATCACCGTGCACCTCGATGAGTGCGCCCCGTGCGCCGAGCCCTACGACTTCTACGCCGAGCTTCGTCGCTGCTTGCAGCAGCGCTGCCACGACACCGCGCCGCCCGAGCTGCTCGCTCGCATCGAGGCCGCGATCCAGCACGAGCCCCACTGACCTGGTCCGCGAGGATGATTCCAACCTCGCTCGGGCGCCGGTCTACGATCGGCCCATGTTCGCCGTCGTGTGGCACTACTGGCTTGGTGCTGTCCTCGTGATCGCCGCCGTGATCCCGGCCACCTTGATGGCCGTCGCTCAGTTCCTGCGCAAGACGCAGGCCCCCAAGTACGGGCGCGACGAGTAGCCGGTGAGCGCCGGCCCGGTCGACTGGCAGCTCGCCGAGCGAGTCGCTGTACGGGCCGCCGGACGAGAGCCGTTCGCCGAGTCCTACCTCGCGCACTCCCTGGCGCGCGACTTCGATGAGGCAACCGCCGAGGCCGAGGAGCTGGTCGCGGACACCACGGGCCTGCGATCCCTGAGCGGCCCGGCTCGGGCGCGCGTCACCGATCGCGGCGGCTGGGTCACCGCCAACGTGGCGTCGTTCCAACGTCTGCTGCGCCCGATCACCGAGCGGCTCGACGAGAGGATGGGCAGCTCGATCACGGCCGGGGTCGCCCGCAAGGTCGGCGGCATCGAGGTCGGCATGCTCCTGGGGTGGATGTCAGGCCGCGTGCTGGGTCAGTACGACATGCTCGTGGTTGACGACCCCGCGGTCGCATCACCCGACGACCAGGACGTCGTGTACTACGTCGGTCCGAACGTGCTGGCGCTCGAGAAGCGGTTTGCCTTTCCCCCCAAGGAGTTCCGGCTCTGGCTCGCACTGCACGAGGTGACCCATCGAGCCCAGTTCACCGGCGTGCCCTGGATGCGCGAGCACTACCTCGGGCTCGTGAAGCAGACCCTCGACTCGCTCGATCCCGACCCGAAGCGGTTCGTCGATGCGCTCGCCAAGGTGGTCACCGATCTGCGGTCTGGCCGGCGCCCCCTCGACGATGGGGGCATCGTCAGCCTGCTCGCCAGCCCCGAGCAGCGGGTGGCGCTCGACCGGGTCGGCGGTCTGATGAGCCTCCTCGAGGGCCACGGCGACATCACCATGGATCGAGCGGGCGCCCATCGCATCCCCAGCGCGCCGCGCTTCGCCCGCGTGCTCCGCGA
This sequence comes from Microthrixaceae bacterium, assembly GCA_052386335.1. Classification (GTDB taxonomy): domain Bacteria; phylum Actinomycetota; class Acidimicrobiia; order Acidimicrobiales; family VFJN01; genus VFJN01. The sequence continues at coordinate 20,348 of JBQTKH010000032.1, read as the reverse complement.
GCGTCGTGCCACGGCCAACCCCGGCGCCAAGCTGGTCCAGCGCCTGATCGGTCTCGAAGCGAAGCTCAACCAGTACGCGCAGGGCGAGCGGTTCATCGAGGAGGTGGAGCGCCTCGGCGGCGGGCCGGACGCGCTCGATCCCGTGTGGCGCGGCGCGGCGTGGCTGCCCACCCTGGCCGAGATCCGCGATCCGACAGAGTGGCTCGACCGCGTCCGTCTCTCCGACGAGCTCGTCGGCTGAGGCTCATGCGTGCTGCGGGCGTCGCTGCGCTCCTGCCTCCGCACGTGCCTCCCGGCGACCGGCAGAGCCGGCTCGCCTTCGGCTGAGCTCATGCGTGCTGCGGGCGTCGCTGCGCTCCTGCAGCTGATCTCACATCCACCGGTACCTCCCCGGTGCTCGGGACCCCGGGTCGGTAGAGTCGAGGGAGCATGGCTACCGTCCTGATCGTCGATGACGAGCCCGACATCCTGCTGTTCGTGCGCGTGAACATGGAGATGGAGGGGCATCAGGTGCTGGCCGCCGCCGACGGCGAGAGCGCCCTCGAGATGGTCCGGCTCCACCATCCCGACGTCGTCGTGCTCGACGTGATGATGCCGAAGCTCGACGGCTGGGCGGTGCTCGAGGCGCTCAAGGCCGACGACGACCTCCTCGTGCGGACCATCCCGGTCGTGATGCTCACCGCGCTCACGAGCGACTACGACCAGGTGCGCGGTGGGATCGAGGGGGCGGTGCAGTACCTCCCGAAGCCCGTGGCCCCTGACACGCTGCTCAATGCGGTGCGAGTGGCGCTCGACGGGGATCCCGAGCCCGTGCAGCGCAAGGCTGCCCAGCAGAAGGCGTTGACCCGCTTGGCCCGCATCGAAGGTGGCGGGAGCGGCGCCGTTTCCGCCGCGTCGGGAGCCCCGCGCCCGCGGCTGGGGGGCCTTGAGCTCCTGCGACAGCCCACCTCCACCTCGACCGCGGCCCCGGCGGCGTCCCCTGCCCCGGCCGATGGCACCTTCACGGAGAAGCAGCGCGCGCTGCTCCGAGTCCTGAAGGAGACCTCCTCGGTGAGCGAGGCGGCGGCGATCCTGGACATGAGCCGGTCGAACGTCTACGCCAGCCTGCGGCGCATCGGACGCAAGCTCGACGTCGGTGATGTGTCCGACCTGCTGCACAACCTGCGCGCGGGCGACCTCGATGCGGTCCTCGACGGCTGATCACCGCCCCGACGCGGTCGTCGACTCCCCAGCGGCTGCGTCCCTCCTCGACGGCCTGCTCAGCCGCTGTGACTTCCCACCACCTGGTGCCGCGGCCACCTGTGCGGTGTCGGGCGGCCCGGACTCGCTCGCGCTGCTCGCGCTGGCGGTGCGCGCCGGATGCATCGCCACCGCGGTGCACGTCGACCACGGGCTGCGCCCCGGTTCAGCCGTCGAGGCCGAGGTGGTCGCCGCGGCTGCCGAGCGGCTCGGCGCGGGCTTCCGAGCGACTCGGGCTGCAGTGAGCTCGGGGCCCAACCTCGAGGCACGCGCCAGAGCGGCGCGCTACGCCGTGCTGCCGCCCGATGCGCTCATCGGCCACACCGCAGACGATCAGGCCGAGACGGTGCTCCTCAACATGCTGCGCGGTGCCAGCCTCGACGGGCTCCGCGGGTTCACGCCTGGCCGCCGCCCGATCCGTCGGCTTCGCCGCGCCGAGACCAGTGAGGTGTGTGCCGCACTGGCCCTCGAGCCCGTGCGCGACCCCACGAACCACGACCCGGCCTTCCGCCGCAATCGTGTGCGCCACGAGCTGTTGCCCTTGCTCGACGACATCGCCGAGCGCGACATCGTGGGCGTGCTGGCCCGTCAGGCCGACCTCCTGTCCGGCGATGCCCAGCTGCTCGAGGATCTCGCCACCGAGCTCGATCCCACCGATGCGCGGCTGCTCGCGGGGGCACCGGCTCCCCTTGCTCGACGAGCCATCCGGCGATGGCTTCGTGACGGTCACGAGCAGCACCCGCCGGATGCTGCCACCGTGGAGCGAGTGCTGCGCGTCGCTCGGGGTGAGGTCGTTGCCTGCCAGGTCGGGGCGGGGCGGTCCGTCCGACGGAGCGGTGGTCGACTCACGCTCGAGCGTTGACGCGGGCGCGTTGTGCCTGTTGGCAGCCGGCTCCGATACGTTGCAGCCATGGCGTCCGAGCCCGATCACGTCCACCTGATCGACAGCTCCGATCTCGGTGAGGTCGTCGTCGACGCCGAAGCGCTCCAGACGCGGGTGGCGGAGCTCGGTGCTCAGATCACCGCCGACTACCAGGGGCGTGCACCGCTGCTCGTCGGCGTGCTCAAGGGGGCGGCGATGTTCATGACCGACCTCGCCCGGCACATCGCCCTTCCCCTCGAGATCGACTTCATGGCCGTGTCTTCGTACGGGAACGCAACCCGCACCTCCGGCGTCGTGCGCATCGTGAAGGACCTCGACATCGATCTCACCGGTCGCGAGGTGCTCATCGTGGAGGACATCGTGGACTCCGGTCTCACCCTCTCCTACCTGCGCCGCACCTTGGCGGCCAGGGGAGCGGCGAGCCTCGAAGTGTGCGCCCTCCTGGTCCGCGAGGGTCTCCAGAAGACCGATGAGGATCTGCGCTACGTCGGGTTCCGCATCCCACCGAAGTTCGTCGTGGGCTATGGCCTCGACTTCGCAGAGAAGTACCGGAACCTGCCCTACGTGTGCGTGTTCGAGGGCGACGCCGAGCGTCGGTGATGGGGCGCCTCAGCTCGGGTGGGGGCCGCCCCCGTCGAGGCCGGTCATCGAGCGCAGCGACGAGATGAGGGAGGGCACGTCCCCCTTCGCGACGCAGTCACGCACGCCGAGCTGCTGGGCCTCGGCGGTGACCTGTGCGTCCGTGAACGCGCTGTACAGCACGATGGGGAGGTCAGGTTCTTCGGCCAACATGGCACGAGCCGTCTCGATCCCGTTGAGCCCCGGCATGCGGTAGTCGAGCACCACGGCATCGATGTCCGCTTCCCGCCGGAGCACGACGGCCTCTTGGCCGTTGGCTGCCTGGGCGGCCACGCGCAGGCCGTCGTTGGCCTTGTCGATGACGAAGGTGAGGAGGAGCCGAACGTCCTCTTCGTCGTCCACGATCAAGATGTTGCCGCGTGCCACGCCCACCGTCCGTCGCGCTCGATGTCCGCGCTCACGCTACTGCTCACCTCCGCGGATGCGCTGAGCGCGACAGCGGAGCGACGCGCGCGTCCGATTGCGCTGCGATCGATCGGATCATGTGGCTATGGCCCCACCGGGCCATGCCGAGCGGGTCACGCGCGTTGACCCATCCGGGCCATGGCATGTCGTCCCCCGCAGGCCAACAATCAGCGAAGCAGCACACGCAGCACCTGGAGGGGGACGCACCGTGAGCAAGCGCAGCGGTCTGGGGACCAACGAGATCAGCCCGAGGCCCCGTCGCAGCGCTCGCATCGGCGCCGTCGTCGCGGCCGCGACGATCCTGTCGAGCCTGCTGGCCTTGCCGGCCCGCGCGCTCGACGTGCCGCCGCCGGTCAACGTGATCGTGCAGCAGCTCAACCCGACCGATCCCGGGCCGGCCGCGCTGGTGAGCGCGCTGGGTGGGACGGTCACCAAGCAGCTGCCGATCGTGACCGGCTTCGCGGCGACGGTGCCGGTCGCGGCCGTCGCCGATCTCGCAGCCCACCCGGGTGTGCGCGTCGTCTCCGCCGACCACCTCGTCGTGCCGCTCGATGGTGGCACCACGACGGGCGTCGGCCCGTCGGTGCATCGGCAGGTCATCAGCTCCGACGCCGCCAACGCGCAAGGCCTCACCGGCGCCGGTACGACGGTGGCGATCATCGACACCGGCATCGCCGAGGTGCCCGCGCTCGCAGGGCGTGTGCGTCCGGTTGTCGATGCCGCGGGTCTGACGCAGCCCTGCGTCAACCTGTCCGCCGAACCGGGGTGTGCCGACTCGTTCGGTCACGGCACCTTCGTCGCCGGCATGGTCAACAGCGTCGCCCCCGGGGCCGACCTCGTGGCGATCAAGCTCTCCGGGCGTGACGGCACCTCGAACGTCAGCACGGTGCTGACGGCGCTCCAGTGGGTGATCACCAACCGGACGACGTATGGCATCAAGGTCCTGAACCTGTCGATGCGGAGCGACTCGAGCCTGTCGTACCGGCTCGACCCGCTGAACCTCGCCGTCGAGCAGGTCTGGGCGAACGGCATCACCATGGTGGTCGCCGCGGGCAACCAGGGCTCCGGCGAGCGCACGATCGCCAAGCCCGGCGACGATCCGTGGGTGATCACCGTCGGCGCGACCGACGACCACGGGACCGTGTCGATCGCCGACGACACCGTGGCCGAGTTCTCGTCTCGCGGTCCGTCGCTCGCTGACGGCATCGCGAAGCCCGACGTGGCCGCACCCGGTCGCAGCCTGCACTCGCTGCGGTCGCCGGGGAGCGAAGCCGACCTGCGCTACCCGTACTTCGTGGACGGCACGCATCGCCTCGGCAGTGGCACCAGCTTCTCGGCACCCGCCGTGGCCGGGGCGGCCGCACTGCTCCACCAGGCCGACCCAGCAGCGACGAACGACCGCATCAAGTTCGCCCTGATGCACACTGCCCGACCGGTGGGGGGCGCGTACGACACCGGCAGCGGCATCATCGACGTGAGCGCAGCCCTCGCGGCGCCCGCCGGACTCGCCAACCAGAGCAGCTTCCACCCGCTGCTGTTCCCGTCGGGAGCGCCCAGCGCGACCGACCTCCTCGGCACCCAGTACACCGGCACCTCGTGGCAGGGGACCTCGTGGCAGGGCACGTCGTGGCAGGGGACCAGCTGGCAGGGGACCTCGTGGCAGGGCACGTCGTGGCAGGGGACCTCCTGGCAGGGGACGTCGTGGCAGGGCACGTCGTGGCAGGGGACGTCGTGGCAGGGGACCTCCTGGCAAGGGACCAGCTGGCAGTAGGCACGATCACCTGCCATGCCTGAGCCCACCGCCCCTCGCAGTGTCTACGTGCTCACCGTCGGCCTCCTGGGCGTCGGCGTGGCCACTGGTGCGCTGTCGAGCGGGCCGGTGGCCGCGCTGTGGCTGCTCGCTCCCCTGGCGATCGCGCTCACGGTCGCGGAGTCGCTCCAGGTCGAGTTCAGCTACGGCCGTGAGGTGCGCGCCGTCGACGTGTTCGAAGCCGTGCTCGCGCCCGTGCTGATCACCTTCGCCGGTCCGCTCGCGGTGCTGCTCGCCGTCGTGTCGAAGTCGGTCTCCCAGCACCGGCTGGGCATCGATCGGACCAAGGCCGCGTTCAACGTCGCGCAGTGGGCGGCCGCAGTGGGTGTGGCCAGCCTCGTCTTCCGCGCTCTCCTCGGAGACGGGGCTGGCCAGGCGGCCACGCTCGGCGCGCTGGTCCTGGCACTGCTGGCCTTCGCGGTCATGAACGAAGTCGCGATGGCTGCGGTGCTCTGCCTTGCCCGGCGCGTGTCGCTACGTCGAGTCCTCGCCGACTTGGGCCCCGGCTACATCCCGCACGCGCTCATCTGGTCGATGAACGCCGCGCTCGGGGTGCTGCTCGCCGTCGCCGTCGACGCCATCCCCGCGACAGCCCTGCTGCTGCTCGCGCCGCTGATGTTCGCGTGGTGGAGCCACCAGGCGTTCCTGGCGATGCGAGCGGACCGGGCTCGGCTCGACGGATTGGCCCGCGCGGTGGCGGGCCTCGCCGTGCCGATCGATCCGAAGGATGCGCTTCCGGGATTCCTGGACGACATCCGCGCGGCGTTCTCGTCGACCTCGGTGCAGCTCGTCATGTTCGACGAGGGCACCCTGCTGACCTCCGGTGATGTCACAGCGGACCCGGCTGCTTCGATCGAGCTGGCGCGCCTGCTCGTCGCCGACGGCGTCCTGCGGAGGGCAAGCGCCGCGGGACGGGACGAGAACCTCGCCGCCTCGCTGCTCGCTGCCGGGCACGGCGACGCGTTGGCCGCGCCGATCACCCACGGCGGGCGCCTCGCCGGTGCGCTGGTGTCCTACGACCGCGCTGGCTTCGAGGGCTTCGAGGAGGGCGAGGAAGCCGTGATGGCAGCCTTGGCCGCCGCAGCCAGCCGCGCCTTCGAGAAGAGCGAGCTGCTTGCCGTGATCGTCGAGGAGCGCCGTGAGCTCGGCGAGATCGTCGGCCGCTCCTCCGACGGCATCCTGACGCTCGGGGCGGACGGCACGATCGAGAGCTGGAACCCGGCGATGGAGGAGATGACCGGCGTTCCCGCGTCGGTGGCGGTCGGGAGCTCACGGGTGGGGCAGCTCAGGTTGCGCGATGCGGATGGTGCGCCGGTGTACCTCGAGGACTGGCCTCAGCGAGGCATCCCGGACCAGCTGCGGGTCACGGCGACTGACGGCACCGAGCGGTGGTTGGGGTGCTCGTCGGCCGTCGGCGGCGGCGGGCAGACACTGATCGTCGTCGCCCGCGACGTCACACGTGCCCGCGAGATCGACCAGATGCGCGACGACTTCGTGGCCACCGTCTCGCACGAGCTCCGAACGCCGTTGGCGACGATCCGGGGGTTCACCGAGCTCCTCGACCCCCCCGGCGGGGTCCCCTTCGAGGTGCAGGCAGAAGCCATCGGGCGGATCCGGCGAGGCACCTCGCGACTCGAGCGGCTCGTCGCGAACCTGCTCGAGGTGTCCCGCATCGACGGTCGGCGTGGTGCCGACGTGATCCCGATGGAGCTCGACATCTGCGACATCGTGGGCCGAGTGGTCCAGGAGGTCGAGGAGTCGTGGCCGAATCGGACGATCGAGGTGGACACCGGCTCAGGCTCGGAGGCCTGGCGGGCACACGGCAGCCTGCTGTCGACCGAGCGCATCCTGATCAACCTCCTCTCGAACGCGCTGTCCTACGCGGACATCGATCCCGTGCACCTGTCAGTCCGCAGCGACGGCGACGACGGCGTGGTGATCTCCGTGCGCGATCACGGTCCGGGCATCGCTCCCGCCGACTGCGAGCGCATCTTCGAGCGATTCGAGCGGCTCGACACGACGATGCAGAAGGCGGGGACCGGGCTCGGGCTCTACATCGCGCGCTCGTTGGCGACCGCTATGGGAGCGGAGCTCAGCGTCCAGAGCCAGCCGGGCGAGGGCGCCGAGTTCACCCTTCGCCTGCGGTCGGCCACGCAGGTGCCCCACGGGCACCTGATCGACCTCCGCGGCTGACGCCCGTGGAGCGGTGTGGCCGCCGGCAGAGGGGCCGGTAACCTGCAGCCCATCGTGAAGCGACCCTCCCGCACCACCCTCGCCTACCTGCTCATCGCCGCCTTGGCGCTCTTCGTGGCGTCCCAGTGGCTCCGCCAGGGCGACAAGCCCACCGAGCTCACCCTCACCGAGTTCCGGGCCAGGATCGCCACCGACGACATCGCCTCGGCAACGATCAAGGACCGCTCCAACGAGATCGCGGGCAAGCTCGCCGACGGAGAGAAGTTCACGGTCGCCTATCCCGCCGAGTTCGCCGACGAGCTGGCCGCGGAGATCGGTACGGCAAAGCCGGCGATCGACCTCGAGGTCGATCAACAGCAGGACTCGATCTGGACGACGCTGCTCTTCAGCCTCCTGCCCTTCGTCGTGCTCATCGGCGCGTTCTTCTTCCTCATGAACTCGATGCAGGGGGCCGGCAGTCGGGTCATGCAGTTCGGCAAGGCCAAGGCCCGACAGGTGTCCAAGGACGAGCCGAAGGTCACCTTCGCCGACGTGGCCGGCTGCGAGGAGGCCGTCGAGGAGCTCCAGGAGATCAAGGACTTCCTGCAGAGCCCGGCGCGCTTCCACGCCATCGGCGCAAAGATCCCCAAGGGCGTGCTCCTCTACGGTCCGCCCGGCACCGGCAAGACGCTGCTCGCGCGCGCGGTGGCCGGCGAGGCCGGGGTGCCGTTCTTCTCGATCTCGGGGTCCGACTTCGTCGAGATGTTCGTCGGGGTCGGGGCGAGCCGCGTCCGTGACCTCTTCGAGCAGGCCAAGGCCGCCGCCCCGTCGATCATCTTCGTGGACGAGATCGACGCCGTGGGCCGCCATCGAGGCGCCGGTCTCGGCGGTGGTCATGACGAGCGCGAGCAGACGCTCAACCAGATGCTCGTCGAGATGGACGGCTTCGACCCTCGTACCGGTGTGATCCTCATCGCGGCGTCGAACCGCCCCGACATCCTCGATCCCGCCCTCCTGCGGCCGGGGCGATTCGATCGGCAGATCGTCGTCGACCGCCCCGACCTCGAAGGTCGCAAGGCGATCCTCGACGTGCACGCGAAGGGCAAGCCGCTCGAGCCGAACGTGCGCCTCGACGTGCTGGCTCGACGCACCCCCGGGTTCACGGGTGCCGACCTCGCCAACCTCATGAACGAGGCCGCGCTGCTCGCCGCTCGTCGAGACCTGCAGCTGATCGGGCACGCGGAGCTCGAGGCGGCGATCGACCGCGTCCTCGCCGGCCCCGAGCGCAAGAACCGGATCATGAGCGAGCGCGAGAAGCTCACCATCGCCTATCACGAGGGCGGTCACACGCTCGTCGGTCACGTGCTCGAGGGCACCGACCCCATCCACAAGGTCTCGATCGTCTCGCGTGGCCGTGCGCTCGGCTGGACGCTCGCGCTGCCCACGGAGGACAAGTACCTCCGCACCCGCAGCGAGCTGGCGGACACGATGGCGATGCTGCTCGGCGGGCGCACCGCCGAGGAGCTCGTGTTCGGCGAGATCACCACAGGCGCGGCCGACGACATCGAGCGCTGCACCGACATCGCCCGCGGGATGGTCACCCAGTACGGCATGAGCGACCGGCTCGGTCCGCAACAGCTCGGCAAGGTGAAGGGCGAGGTCTTCCTGGGTCGCGACGCTGGACACGAGAGCGACTACTCAGCCGAGGTCGCCAGCGTGGTCGACGACGAGGTTCGCCGGCTGATCGACACGGCGCACGATCGAGCGCGCAGCATCCTGAGCACGCATCGAGCCACGCTCGATGTCCTGGCCGGCAAGCTCGTCGAGAAGGAGACGCTCGAAGACGCCGATCTGGCGGAGATCTTCGGCCCGCTCGACAAGGGTACGGGCATCGTCCCCGACCCGACCCCCATCGATCAGCCGGCCCCGATCGAGCCAGAGCTGGTGAGCGCGGCGGTGGGCGTGGTGGTCGAAGCCACCCCAAGCGTCACGTCGGCGCCGAGCGCGGAGGTCGTGCCCGTCCGTCGGCGGTGGTGGCGGCGCACGGTCCGTCGAGCGCCCGCTCCTCGGCCGAGCGGCACCTGAGCGGCATGGCGGGCAACGGTCGAATCCGGCCGCCACTCGACACCCCGATGGACCTCGATCGCATCGCCAAGGCCGTGCGGGAGATCCTCGAGGCCATCGGGGAGGACCCGGACCGCGACGGACTCCAAGCCACACCGGAGCGGGTCGCACGGATGTATGCCGAGATCGCGTCGGGTCTCCACGACGACCCGGCGGAGCACCTCACCGTCACGTTCGAGTCGAACCACGACGAGATGGTGATGGTGCGCGACATCCCGCTGTACTCGATCTGCGAGCATCACCTCATCCCGTTCATCGGCAAAGCCCACGTCGCCTACATCCCCGGCAAGGACGGGCGGATCACGGGGCTGTCCAAGATCGCCCGCCTCGTCGACGGCTACAGCCGGCGCCCCCAGGTTCAGGAGACGCTCACGGTGCAGATCGCAGACGCGATGGAGGCGACCCTCGAACCGCGCGGCGTGATGGTCGTCATCGAGGCCGAGCACCTCTGCATGTCGATGCGGGGCATACAGCGATCCGGCACCACCACCGTCACCTCGGCTGTGCGCGGCCTGTTCCGACAGAACATCGCCACGCGAGAAGAGGCCATGCGCTTCATCACCGGGCGGGGTTGACCGATGGCACGATGGGTGGCGATCGCGGGGGTCGTGGTGTGCCTCGGCGCCGTCGGCGCGTGCAGTGGAAACGACACCGGCGGCGCGATCGACGCGCCCGCGTCTCGCACCACCGAGGCTGATGCATCGACGGGCGGGACGACGACCACGCTCGACAAGTCACCGTTCTGCGTCGCGATCCGCGCGCTCGAAGCGCTCGGCAACGCGCCCAGCACGGGCGAGCGCACACAGGCACTCGTCCTCGAGCAGACCGAGAAGCTCCTCGACCTGGTCGACGACGCCACGAACAACGCCCCGCAGGATGCCCCCGCGGACGTGACCGCGCTGCTCCACGACTACCGCCTGATCGGCGATGCCGTGGTCGCCGCCGCAGGGGACACCGAGGCAGCGATGGCCACCCTGGGGTCGACCGATCCCGAGCTCATGGCCCGGCTCCCGCATCGCGAGGCGTTCCAGTTCTTCGCCGACCTCTGCGGCACCGTGCCACCAACCTGATCAGAACACACTGAAGTGCACGGAGATGTGCTCTCGACCATCAGACTGGTGCGGGAGGCGTGCCCTAGACTGACCGGCGTGATTCCGCTGGTGATGGGAGTTCTGAACGTCACCCCCGACTCCTTCTCGGACGGGGGGCACTTCGTCGACCCTCGAGCCGCCATCGCCCATGGCGAGGCGCTCGCGTCGGCAGGCGCCCACTGGGTGGACGTGGGCGGCGAGTCCACGCGGCCCGGCGCGGCCACGGTCGACGAGGGCGAGGAGCTCCGTCGGGTCCTCCCCGTCGTCGAGGCGCTGGCCGCCTCCGGCGTGCGCGTCTCGATCGACACGCGCAAGGAGCTCGTGGCACGCGCCGCGGTGGCGGCGGGGGCGACCCTCCTCAACGACGTCGGCGCGACGCTCGGTTCGGTCGCCGCTGACCTCGGCGTGGCCTGGGCGGCGATGCACGTCCAGGGAGAGCCCGCCACGATGCAGGACGCGCCGTCCTACGTCGATGTCGTGCGCGAGGTGCGCGACCTTCTCGTCGCGCGAGCCGACGCCGCCCGAGCCGCCGGTGTGCCCGAGGTGTGGATCGATCCGGGGATCGGGTTCGGGAAGACCCATGCGCACAACCTGGCGCTCCTCGCCCATCTCGACGTGCTCGTCGCCACTGGCTACCCGGTGCTCGTCGGCACGAGCCGCAAGGGGTTCCTCGGCACCCTCCTCGCGCAGTCCGACGGCGTGCCGCAGCCCGTCCCAGTGGATGATCGGCTGGAGGGCTCGTTGGCGTCGGCGACCTGGGCGATGGCGTGCGGTGCACGCATGGTCCGGGTGCACGACGTGGCCGCCACGGTGCAGGCAGCGCAGATCATCGGGGGGATCATCCAAGGTGCGGCCGCATGACCCCACCGAACCAGAGGGAGCAGTTGGCGTGGCATTGAAGGGCAAGTGGGCGCAAGGCATCCAGCCGCGGAACTTCGCATGGATCCTCAAGGACAAGCTGGCGGTGTGCGAACGGCCCGGTGGGTACGGCGCAAACCACCGTCGCGTGCGCCGACAGGAGGAGATCATCTGATCCGTGAGCAGGGCTTCACCTGCGTCGTCACGCTGATCCCGTCACCGCACAACCTCCACAACTACGACGAGCTGGGGGTGGCGTGGCGTCATCTCCCCTTCGGCGTCCACGACGACCCGCGCGCCATCGCCGAGGTGCTCTACCCGGAGCTGGCCAAGATGCTGGCCACCGGGGGCAAGGTGCTCGTCCACCAGGACGAGCTCTCTGATCGGGTGGCCGGCCTGATGGGTGGCTACCTGCTGTGGTCTGGCGTCGTGCCCCTGGCCCCCCAGGCCACGTCCGTCGTCGAGCGCCTGCTCGGTCGGCAGATGGGTCCCACCGGTCGCGACCTCGTGGCGCTGGCCGGCACCCTCCCGACGTAGCGCATGGCCACCGACGACCTCATCGAGCTGCGCGGGCTGCGCGTCGCGGGGATCGTCGGCGTCCTGGCGCACGAGCGCACCCAACCACAACCGCTCGATCTCGACCTCGACCTCGGGCTCGACCTCGGGCCGGCGGGGGTGAGCGACGACCTCGCGGACACGATCGACTACGGCGCCGTGTGCCAGGCGGCCGAGCAGGTCGTGACCTCGACGGCGTTCGCACTCCTCGAGGCGCTCGCGCAGGCGATCGCCACCGCGGTGCTCGAGCTCGACGAGCGGATGGTCCACGTCACCGTGTGGGTGCGCAAGCTCCGTCCGCCGGTGGCCCAGCACCTCGCGACCTCAGGGGTGCGCGTCACGCGGTCCCGGTCGTGACCCGCGCCTTCCTCGGGCTCGGGTCGAACCTCGGCGACCGGGTGGCGCATCTGCGCGCCGCGGTCGGAGCGCTCGACGATCTCCGGGCTGTCTCGCCGGTCTACGAGACGTCGCCGGTCGGCGGTCCCCCTGGCCAGGGCCCGTTCCTCAACCTCGTGGTGGAGCTCGACACGACCCTCGACTCCTGGGGCCTGCTCGAGATCTGCCGCGACCTCGAGGAGACTGCCGGTCGTGTGCGTGAGGTGCGCTGGGGTTCCCGCACGTTGGATGTCGACGTGCTGTGGGTCGACGGCGAGATCGTGGACGAACCACAGCTCACGGTTCCCCATCCGCGCCTGTGGGAGCGCCGCTTCGTGCTCGCCCCGCTCGCGGATCTCGCACCCGACCTCGTCCCCGCGGCGCTGCTGGCCGCCGCCGCGGGGGAGGTCGTCGCCGTCGGCACGCTCGCCGACCTCGACAGCGAGTCGACGAGATGACACGGGTTCGCATCATCGGGCCCGGGCGGGCCGGCACCTCGCTGGAGCGGGCCTTGCGGCAGGCCCATTGGTCGATCGAGCCGGTCCTCGGTCGTGACGACGACCTCGCGGCCGCGGCGGAGGGGGTCGACCTCGTCGTCATCGCCACCCCTGACACCGCCGTCGCGGCAGTGGCCGCGGCCATCCAACCTCGCGCCGACGTCGTCGTGGCGCACCTCTCGGGCGTGCTCGGTCTGGCGCCGCTGCGGGCTCACCCCCGCCGCGCCGTGCTCCACCCGCTCGTGGCGCTGCCCGACGCCGACCGCGGTGCGCATCGGTTGGTCGGGGCGTGGTTCGGCCTGGCAGTTGACGGCGATCCACTCGTCGAGGAGGTGGTGGACGAGCTCCACGGCCGGATCGTGCGCGTGGCCGAGGGCGACTGGCCGCGCTACCACGCGGCCGCCGTGGTGGCATCGAACCACCTCGTCGCGCTGCTCGGTCAGGTCGAGCGGATTGCCGCGTCGATCGATGTTCCGCTCGACGCCTACCTCGCGCTCGCCCAGGGCGCCCTCGACGACGTCAGGGCCATCGGTCCGGCCGCCGCGCTCACCGGCCCGGTGCGCCGCGGCGACACGGCCACCGTGCACCGCCACCTCGACGGCCTCCCCGTCGAAGAGCGGGCGGCATACGAAGCGCTGGCCGCTGAGGCGAGGCGACTGTGCCCGTGAACACGATCTCGAGCATCGCCGCGCTGCGCGGCGCCCTCGACGACCACCGCGCTGCGGGACGATCGGTGGGCTTCGTGCCGACGATGGGGTTCCTGCACGCCGGACACGCCTCGCTGATGGATGCGGCGCGCGTGGACAACGACGTCGTGGTGACGTCCATCTTCGTGAACCCCCTCCAGTTCGGTCCCAGCGAAGACCTCGACAGCTATCCGCGCGACCTCACCGGTGACACGGCGCTCGCCGAGCAGGCGGGGGTCGACCTCCTCTTCGTGCCCATCCCGACGGAGATGTACCCCCACCGGGTTCGCACAACGGTCCACGTGTCGGGCGTGTCGGAGCCGCTCGAAGGTCGGGCCCGTCCCACGCACTTCGATGGCGTAGCGACGGTGGTGATCAAGCTGTTCGCCATCGTCGGTCCTTGCCGCGCCTACTTCGGCGAGAAGGACTTCCAGCAGCTCGCCGTCGTGCGACAGCTCGTGCGGGACCTGTCGCTCCCCGTCGAGGTGATCGGGTGCGCCACGGTCCGCGATCCCGATGGCCTCGCGCTGTCGAGCCGCAACGCCTACCTCACCCCCGAGGAGCGTGCCGCGGCCCCCTCGGTCCACGCTGCCCTGCAGGCGGGACGGAGGGCCATCGAGCGCGGCGCGACGAGCGCGGTCGAGGTGCAACGGGCGATCGCTGCGGTGATCGAGGCGGAGCCGCTCGCCGTGCTCGACTATGCGGCGGTCGTCGATGCGGCCACCTTCGAGGTCCCAGACCGCCTGCGCGGGTCACTGCGACTGCTGGTCGCCGCACGCTTTGGCAAGGCCCGGCTGATCGACAACCTCGGCGTGGAGGTCTGAGCGGCGTTGGCGTCGAGGGAGCCGCGCGACCCATGATGGTGAGGTCCACATGGGGGTGACCGGTGACGGCGCCCACCGAAGGGAGACCAGATGCGGCGACGCATGATGAAGAGCAAGATCCACCGCGCCACGGTCACGGATGCCGACGTGCACTACGTCGGTTCGATCACGATCGATCGGGATCTCATGGATCAGGCCGATCTCCTCGAGTACGAGCAGGTGGCGGTGGTCGACGTGGACAACGGCGCCCGCCTCGAGACCTATGTGATCGAGGGCGAGCGCGGCTCGGGCGACGTCTGCCTCAACGGTGCCGCCGCCCGTCTCGTCGACCCCGGTGACCGGGTGATCATCATCTCCTACGCGGAGTACGACGACGTCGACCTCGAGGGCTACGAGCCCACCGTCGTGCACGTCGACCGGTCGAACCGCAGGGTCGACGCCGCCACCGCGGAGCGCATCGCCCGGGAGTCGACCGGGGCCGCGCCCCACCGCTACGTCGACGTCATGTAGCAGCCCACTCGTCAGCCTGTAGACCTTCGTCGTGGCTGACCTCGATCTGCTCGTGCTCGGCTCCGGTGTGGCCGGGCTGTCGGCCGCGGTGCGCGCCGCGCAGCTCCACGGCATGCGCGTCGGCGTGCTCACCAAGGCCGAGCTGCAGCAGGCCACCACCCGGTGGGCACAGGGGGGCGTGGCGGCGGTCCTCGGCGGCGACCCGGACTCCACCGATCTCCACCTCGCCGACACGCTGGCGGCCGGCGCCGGTTTGTGCGACGTCGACGCAGTCCGCGTCCTCGTCGACGAAGGCCCCGCCCGCGTCCACGAGCTGATCGCGCTCGGCGCGGCCTTCGATCGTGACGCCGACGGTCAGCTCCAGCTCGCTCGCGAAGGCGGTCACTCGCTGCCCCGTATCGTGCACGCGGGCGGGGCCGCCACGGGCGCTGAGATCGAGCGCACCCTCGTCGATGCCGTCCGCGAGTCGGTGAAGGTGGTGCACGAGGGCACCTTCGCGCGCGATCTGATCGTCGAGGCCGGCCGGTGCCGAGGCGTGACCGCGGCCGATCAGCAGGGGAACCACATCGAGGTGCGAGCCACCAACGTGCTGATGGCCACCGGCGGATATGGCCAGCTGTTCGCGGTCACCACCAACCCGAGCGAGGCCACCGGGGACGGCGTTGCGATGGCACTGCGCGCCGGGGTGGCCGTCGCCGACGTGGAGTTCGAGCAGTTCCACCCAACCGCGCTGCACCACCCGGCCATGCCTCGTCCACTGCTCTCCGAAGCGCTGCGCGGCCACGGCGCCCTGCTGCGCGATGCCAAGGGCGAGCGCTTCGTCGACGAGCTGCTCTCGCGCGACAAGGTGAGTCGAGCCATCGCAACCCGCATGCTCGATCAGCACGTCGAGCACCTCTGGCTCGATGCCACGGGCCTCGAGCAGTTCGCGGAACGGTTCCCAACGATCATGGCCGAGCTCACCGCGGTGGGCCTCGATCCGGCTCGCGACTGGCTGCCCATTGCGCCCGCGGCCCACTACAGCTGCGGTGGCGTGGTGGCCGACCTCGACGGGGCGGCGTCGCTCCCTGGGCTGTGGGTGGCAGGCGAGACCGCGTGCAACGGGGTGATGGGCGCCAACCGCCTGGCCTCGAACTCCTTGCTCGACGGCATGGTGTTCGGCCCCCGGGTCGTGGAGGCCATCGACCGCGGTGTGACGGGTCCGTCGTGCACCGGAGCGATGCGCTCGGTGCTGGGCGAGGGCGACATCCTCAGCCGATCCCTGGTGCTGCCGCCGGTGGGGACGTTCCACGTCACCGATCGAGAGTCCCTGCAGCGGGCGATGACGCTCAACGCGGGCGTCCTCCGGTCGGCCGACTCCTTGGCGATCGCCGCCGACATGTGCGATGGGTCCGTCCCCGACGACGACACCGGAGCGTGGGAGCTCCGCAACCTCGCCACCGTCGGCCGGGCCGTGTGCCTGGCGGCGCAGGCCCGCGAGGAGAGCCGGGGTGCCCACACGCGCAGCGACTTCCCCGAGACGAGCGAGGCACTGCGCGTTCGCTTCGTCATCGGTCGGTAGCCTCCGGGCCATGACGAACCCGCCGGCGGAGACGCCCCCGAACTGGTACCCGGACCCGCTCGGACGCCACGAGCTGCGGTACTGGGACGGTTCGCAGTGGACCGAGCACGTCTCCTCCCACGGTCGTCAGTCGGTCGACGCGCCAACACAGGGCACCCATGTCCCCACCACGCAGCGGGCGACCGAGAAGATCGTGGCCGATGTCCAGAAGGCGGGTGCCGTCCCTGGCGCGGTCGGTGGCGGCTCGATCTTCACCGAGCCGGTCCTCGTGGTGAACCAGAAGGCGAAGCTCATCGAGGTCAACAACGAGTACGCCATCTACGACCAGAACGGCGTGCAGATCGGTGCGGTCCGCCAGGTCGGTCAGTCGGCCGCCAAGAAGGTCATCCGGGTGCTGACGTCCTACGACCAGTTCATGACCCACAAGCTGCAGGTGGTCGACATGCAGGGCAACGTCCTGCTCGCCCTCACGCGCCCGGCGAAGCTCATGAAGTCGCGGGTCATCGTCCAGGACGGTCACGGCAACGAGGTGGGCGCCGTGGTGCAGCAGAACGCCATCGGCAAGATCCGGTTCAACCTCGAGGCGGGCGGTCGCACCTACGGTTCGATCAACGCCGAGAACTGGCGAGCGTGGAACTTCAACATCGCCGACGACTCCGGCACGGAGGTGGCGCGCATCACCAAGACATGGGAGGGCCTCGCCAAGACGGTGTTCACCACCGCGGACAACTTCGTCGTGCAGATCCACCGGCCGCTGGAGGAGCCGCTGCGCACTCTGGTGGTGGCGTCGAGCCTCGCCGTGGACACGGCCCTCAAGCAGGACAGCCGCGGGTTCGGCTGACCTCTCATGGCCGTCGCCGATCCCTACCTTGCTGCGGTGCGCGCCGCGGTTGCGCTCGCGCTGACCGAGGATCTCGCACCGCTCGGTGACATCACCTCAGCGCTGCTGCCCGACGGCGCCACCGCGACGGCAGACTTCGTCCCCCGAACGGACGGCGTGCTGGCCGGCACCGCGTGTGCCACGGAGACCTTCGCCCAGCTCGACCGCGCGGTGGCGGTGGAGTGGGCGGTCACCGACGGCGAGGCCGTGCATGCGGGGCAGGTGATCGGCAGCGTGTCGGGGCCGATGGCCTCGATCCTCACGGGCGAACGCACGGCGTTGAACTTCCTGTGCCACCTGTCGGGCGTGGCGACGATGACCAAGCAGTTCGCCGACGCGGCGGCGGATGGCGGCACCGCTCGCATCTGGGACACCCGCAAGACCACCCCCGGGCTGCGCACGCTCGAGAAGGCCGCCGTGCGGGCCGGGGGCGCGGTGAACCACCGCGGCAACCTGTCCGAGTGGGTGATGTTCAAGGACAACCACCTCGAGGTGCTCGGGATCGCCCAGGCGGTGGCCTCGGCCAAGGCCACCTGGCCAGGCAAGCTCGTCCATGTCGAGGCCGCCGATCTCGAGCAGCTCCGGGAGGCGCTCGCCGCCGGCGCAGATGCGGTGCTCCTCGACAACATGACGCCCGAGGAGGCCAAGGCGGCCGTCGATCTCGCTCAGGCATGGGCGGCCGACCATGGCGGTCGGCGCCCGTTGCTCGAGTGCAGCGGCGGCATCACCGTCGACAACGCGGCCGCCTACTCCGCCACGGGCGTCGACCTGCTCAGTACGAGCCAGATCACCCAGTCCGCCCCCGCCCTCGACATCGGCCTCGATCTCCGCTGACCCCAACCCGCTTCTGCGCGCCGGGGCCACCGGCATGCGGAGGTGTCGGTGCACAGAAGGGGTGGGGGTAGCGTCTGCCCTCGTGCTCCTGCTCGCCCTCGACGTCGGCAACACCCAGACCGTGGTGGGCCTCTACGACCTGCAGCCCGACGAGGCGGTCAACCTCGATCGGCGCCTGGCCGACACGAGCCTCGTCGACCATTGGCGCATCGCCACCAACGTGGAGCGCACCGCCGACGAGCATGCGCTCGTGCTCCAGGAGTTCCTGGGGTTCCACGGCTCCACGTGGGAGGACAATGACATCCAGGGAATCGCCGTGTGCTCGTCGGTGCCACGGGTCACCGGATCGCTGCGCCGGATGTCCGAGCGCTACTTCGGCTTCCCCTGCCTCGTCGTCGAGCCGGGCGTGAAGACGGGCTTGCCCATCCTCTACGACAACCCCAAGGAGGTCGGCGCCGACCGCATCGCCGACGCCGTGGCCGCCTACGACCTCTTCGGCGGGCCCACGATCGTCGTCGACTTCGGCACGGCCACCACCTTCGAGGCGATCTCCGCCAACGGCGAGTACCTCGGGGGCGCGATCTTCCCGGGCATCGACATCAGCCTCGACGCCTTGTTCGCTCGCGCGGCGGCCCTGCGCCGAGTGGAGCTCATCGAGCCGCGCAACGTGATCGGTCGCTCCACGGTGGAGTCGATGCAGTCAGGGGCGATCTACGGCTACACCTCGCTCGTCGACGGCATGTGCGAACGCATTCGCGCCGAGCTCGAGGCCGATGCCACGGTGGTGGCCACCGGCGGGCTGTCGGGCCTGATCGGTCCGCTGTCGAGCGCCATCACCCACGTCGAACCCTGGCTCACCCTGCACGGACTGCGACTCATCTTCGAGAAGAACGCTCCATGACCACGCCCAGCCCGCCGTATCGATTCGAGGTCACCGCCACCACCGCTGATCTCCGCGCCGTCCACGACGGCTTGGCGGACGGTGAGGAGACCGGCATCATCGTCAGCGTGGCTGGGCGAGTGATGCTGCACCGCGCCCAAGGCAAGCTCGCGTTTGCCACGCTGCGCGACGGAAGCGGCGGCGAGATCCAGCTCTTCGCGCTCGCCGCCCTCACCGAGGACTTCGAGGCCTTCACCAAGATCAGCCTGGGCGATTGGGTGGGCGCCAACGGCGAGGTGGTGAAGACCAAGCGTGGTGAGCTGTCCGTGAAGGTGGGCTCCTGGGTGATGCTCGCGGAGACCCGTCGCGGCTTCGGCGACAAGTGGAAGGGGGTCACCGACGTCGACACGCGGTATCGCCAGCGCTACGTGGACCTCTGGGCCAACCCAGAGAGCCGGACGACGTTCCTCCAGCGCAGCCGCATCTTCAGTCTCACGCGGCGCTGGCTCGACGAGCGTGGCTTCCTCGAGGTCGAGACGCCCACCTTCCACCCGATCCCCGGTGGCGCCCTGGCTAAGCCCTTCACGACGCACCACAACGCGCTCGATCACGACTTCTTCCTGCGCATCGCGCCCGAGCTGTACCTGAAGCGCCTCACCGTGGGTGGCTTCGAGCGCGTGTTCGAGCTCGCCCGCGTGTTCCGCAACGAGGGGCTCTCGACCCGCCACCTGCCCGAGTTCACGATGCTCGAGCTCTACCAGGCCTACGGCGACTACCACGACGTGATGGAGCTCACCGAGGAGCTCGTCGCCCACCTCGCGATGGAGCTCCACGGCACGACGAAGCTCAGCTACGACGGGCGCGACCTCGATCTCACCACGCCCTGGCGGCGAGCGACGCTCACTGACCTCGTGGAGGAGCACGCCGGCGTGCACGTCGACGTGCGCATGCCGATCGACGACCTTCGCCGCATCGCCAACGAGCATGGCGTCGAGGTGAAGGACGACTACGGCCCTGGCAAGCTCGTCCACGAGATCTACGAGAAGACCACCGAGGCTCAGCTCTGGGGCCCGGTGTTCGTCGTCGACTACCCAAAGGAGGTCTCGCCGCTCGCGCGCGATCACCGCGAGCTGCCCGACATGGTCGAGCGGTTCGAGGCGATCGTCGCCGGCCGCGAGCTCTGCAACGCGTTCTCCGAGCTCGTCGATCCCGACGAGCAGCGGGCTCGCTTCGAGGACCAGGCCCGACAGAAGGCGTCGGGCGACGACGAGGCGATGGTCGTCGACGAGGACTACCTCCGCGCCCTCGAGTACGGCCTGCCGCCGACCGCAGGCCTCGGCATCGGCATGGACCGCTTGGTGATGCTCCTCACGGACACGCAGTCGATCCGCGACGTCGTGCTCTTCCCAACGCTCCGCCCCGAACAGGACTGACCGGGGCTGCTCTTGTGTCGATGCGTCGCGGTCTTCGCGGCGAAGTGACCCAAGAACGGGGGGTGGGGCAGCCGGACGTCGCTATTGGATGA
>JBQTKH010000031.1:0-4485 GCA_052386335.1 Microthrixaceae bacterium | reverse complement strand
GGCTCCCGGCAAAGCCGGACCGCGTCGGGCCCCCATCCTATGAACGTCGATTGTAGGTTCCGATTTGTTTCGGCTGTACTTGCCGAACCGACGGTGACCTGGGCGGCGATCTCGAGCGATGGCCCCTGGGGCGGCTGCTCCCCGCGGCGCCGCGCCCGTGGACCGGGCGGCCCCCGGGCCACGGCTCCGAGGTCGTCGTCGTCACCGCTCCTGGTGAGCACGCGGGAGCGGCCGCCGATGCGGCCGTCACCGCGACACCCGGCTGTGCTGTCGCGGTCCGCACCGCCGACTGCGCGCCGGTCGTGCTGATGGGCACGGGAGCGATCGGGGTGGTGCATGCCGGCTGGCGCGGCCTCATGGGCGAGGTCGTCGCCCACGCCGTGGCTGCGCTGCGGGAGCTCGACGACGCACCCCTACGGGCCTACCTCGGGCCCTGCATCCGAGGAGGCTGCTACGAGTTCACGGGACCCGAGCGCGACGCGCTCACCGAGCGGTTCGGAGCGGCGGTCGGCACCACCACGATGTGGGGCACACCTGCGCTCGATGTGCCCGCGGCACTGGCGGTCGCCCTCAGCGAGGCTGGGGTGGACGATCTGCAGGACACGGCGGGCTGCACGGCCTGCGACCGGCGCTGGTACAGCCACCGTGCCCGCGGCGAGGTCGAGCGCTTCGCCACCGTCGCCTGGCTGCCCGAGCGGTGACCGACACCGAGCTCGTCGAGCGCGTCGCCGCCTCAGCGGCTGCGATCCGCGACCGCATCGCGGCGGCAGGAGGCGATCCGTCCCGTGTGCGGCTGATCGCGGTCACCAAGGGGCATCCCGCCGAGGTGGTCGCAGCCGCTGTGGCTGCGGGGCTCGTCGACCTGGGCGAGAGCTACGTCCAGGAGCTGACGGCCAAGGCCATGGTCCTCGAGGAGACCGCGGAGGACCGCGCCGCGATCGGCGCCGTCCCGCGCTGGCACTTCATCGGACGGCTGCAGCGCAACAAGGTCCGGGACGCAGCGCCATACGTCTCCTTGTGGCAATCCCTCGACCGGTTGTCGCTCGGCGCGGAGATCGCTCGTCGAGCCCCCGGGGCCGCGGTGCTCGTGCAGGTGAACGTGGCCGACGAGAGCCAGCAGGGTGGCTGCCCTCCGGAGCGGGTGGCCGCGGTCGTCGAGGGCTGCGCCGACCTCGGCCTGGACGTGCGCGGGATCATGGCCATCGGGGTCCGCGGCACAGAGGCGGAGACGCGGGCGGGCTTCCGCGTCGTGCGCGATCTGGTGGAGCGGCTCGGCCTCCCGGAGTGCTCGATGGGCATGAGCGGTGATTTCGAGCTCGCGGTGGCCGAGGGCGCCACCATGATCCGGGTGGGCACCGCCCTCTTTGGTCCCCGTGGCGAGACCGCGGCCGTGGGAAAGTAGGGTGCGATGTCCAGGAGGACGAGATGACTTCGATGCTGCGTAGGGCCATGCTCTACCTCGGGCTGGGGCCCGACGACGAGTACGACGACTACGACGCCGTCGACGATCCGCGGATGGCGCCGGTGCGCTCCGCCGCTCCGTCGGCGAGCCGCTATCCGGCCGGACCCGCGCCGAGTCGTGAGTACGAGCGCGAACCCGATCCTCCCTCCAGCTCCGTTCGCACGATCGGCACGCAGATGGTCCGACCGCAGCCCGCCGGCGAGGGTGGCGATCCGAGCGCCCGCCCTCGCACCGCGGTGGTGCGGCCTCTCCAGCCCGTGGCCTCGGCCAAGCCGCACGTCGTCGCCCCCACGTCGTTCAACCACGCGCAAGAGGTGGCGGACAAGCTCAAGATCAACCAACCGGTGATCGTCAACCTTCAGAACGTCGATCGCGACCTCTCGCGGCGCATCATCGACTTCGCCTCGGGCCTCTGCTACGGCGTGGGCGGCCAGATGGAGCGAGTTGCGAACCAGGTGTTCCTGCTCACCCCGTCCAACGTCGAGGTGTCCGCAGAGGAGCGCCGTCGGCTCTCCGAGCACGGCTACAACGAGGGCTGATCGGCCCTGGACGCCCTCTGCACGCTTCTCTGGATCTACTCGTGGCTGATCCTCGCTCGGATCCTGATGTCATGGGTGCGCATCGAGCCGGGCACGCCCGTCGCCAGCATCTACTCGGTGATCTTCAACCTCACTGAGCCCGTGCTCGGGCCATTGCGTCGGGCCATCCCACCGGTGCGCATGGGCATGGCGGCGCTGGATCTGTCGCCGATCATCGTCTTCGTCGTGATCAGGGTCATCTGCTGACCGTCACCGACGCAGGTGATCCCAGCCCTGCCCCGTCCTCGGAGACCCGAGTCGGGCTGGCTACCATCGACCACATGGACGTGACACCGCAGCTGCTGCACGACGTCGAGTTCCGCGAGGCAAAGCGTGGTGGCTACAACACCCAGGACGTCGACGAGTTCCTCGAGCGGCTCGCCATCGGCCTCGAGCGCCAGGAGAAGGTGGTCCAGGAGGCCCAGCAGCGCGTCGCCGCCGCCGAGGCCCGCGCCGAAGAGGCAGAGCGCCGAGCGGCGCACGCAGAGCACGCGGCCTCCGAGACCACCGCATCCGACGAGACGCTCAAGCGCACGCTCGTCCTGGCGCAGCGCACGGCCGACGCGGCGATCAGGGAAGCCGAGGAGCAGGCAGAGCGCACGCTCAGCGCAGCTCAGGCCGAGGCTGACCGCCTCCTGAGCGAGACGCACGAAGCCCACGCGCAGGCCCAGGCTCAGGCCGAGGCCGAGGCGCGTGCGGCACACGAGAAGGCGCGCACCCAGGTGCTGGGGGAGATGCGCGATCTCGTCGCGGCGCGCGATCGGCTCCGTGAGGATCTGCACCTGCTCGAGCAGCACCTGGAAGGCCAGCGGGAGCGCGTGCGGGTGACGGTTGACGAGCTGCAACGCCTCCTGGATGATCCCGACGCGCTCTACGAGGTGGACGCGCCGGAGCTGAGCGAGGCGTCGATCCCGCTCACGGAGGAGCCCGAAGAGCCGGTCTGGAGCGAAGCGGAGGCCGCCGCGTGGGTTCCTGACGACGACGTGTGGGTCGACGCACTGGACGACGAGGCTCCCGACGATGCGGACGTCGACGACCCCGGCCCGCGCACCCAGCCGGTCGAGGTCGTCGCGGAGCACCACCCCGACGACGACGACTACCTCACCGAGCTCCGCAAGGCGATGACCGATGACACGCCGCTGGGACCGCGCGACGACATCGCGGATGCGGGTCGGTTCGACACCGCCGTCGAGCCCGAGCGGTCCCGCTTCGGCCGTCGTCGCTAGAACACGCCGTCTGGGCTGCACACCGCGAACCGACCATTCGACTCTCGGTCGAGGCGGATGCCTAGGATGGCCCATCCTGTTGACCCCCCCCGGGAAGGGAACCCTGTCGTGTTGGTGTTGTTGAGCTTCCTGCTCGTCCTCGTGGCGACTGTGCTGTTGGTGCTCGGGCTGCTGAGCGACGGAGGGCTGGGCCTGATCTACGTCTCGATCCTGAGCAGCGTCGCCGCCGCGGTGGTCCTGCTCGTCGCCCTGCGGATGAGCAAGCCGAAGACCGATGAGCAGCTCCTCGCGGGCACTGCCGCGATGCCCGCGCCGCTCCCGGAGCCCGCGCTTGTCGCGGTGGGCGCAACCACGGGCGACCCCACCGCCACGTTCGACCTCGCCGACGCCGCTGACGAGGACGACGACGCGGCGGCCAGCGGCAGCGAGTGGCTTGCGTCCGACCTCGAGGGTGACGAGGACGGCTGGGAGGAGGGCGACGAGGTCGACTTCCCGATCGCCGACTACGACACGCTGTCGGTCGCACAGATCCTCCCGCTCCTGCCGCAGCTCTATGCGGACGAGATCGGTGTCGTGGAGGAGCGCGAGCGGGCCACCAAGGCACGCACGCAGGTGCTCTCCAAGCTCGCCGAGCTGAGCGCCGCGGCCAGCGCGGCCGACCCGCTTGCCAGCTACACCGAGGAGGCCGAGGACGGCGCCGCGGCGTGGGCCGACGACGACTGGTTCCCCATCGAGGACTACGAGTCGCTCTCGGCGGCGCAGATCATGCCGCTCATCCCCGAGCTCGACGAGGAGGAGCTCACGCTCGTCCGCACGCGCGAGCTCTCGCTGGGCCGCCGTCGCAGCATCCTCGACGAGATCGATCGCGAGCTCGGGATCACCCCGGCAACCAAGAAGACAGCTGCCAAGAAGACGCCCGCCAAGAAGGCGCCCGCGAAGGCTGCGGCCAAGAAGGCGCCCGCGAAGGCCCCTGCCAAGGCTGCGGCCAAGAGGACGCCGGCCAGGAAGGCCCCCGCGAAGGCCCCTGCCAAGGCTGCGGCCAAGAAGGTGCCTGCGAAGGCCCCTGCCAAGGCTGCGGCCAAGAAGGCGCCGGCCAAGAAGGCGCCCGCGAAGGCTGCGGCCAAGCAGACGGCTGCGAAGAAGGTGGCCAAGAAGGCCAGCAAGCGCTGATCCGGCCCGTCAGGGCACGTACAAGTCGAGCTCGTCGCCATCGGCGAGC
>JBQTKH010000030.1:0-10521 GCA_052386335.1 Microthrixaceae bacterium | reverse complement strand
ACTAGGCAGCGAGGGCGTACTGCTCGTTGGCAGTTGTTGTTGTGCCCCGATTAACGAGTCTGAGCAACTCGAGTCGCACGAATCGCCGAGCAGTCTCAACGTCGAAACCGATCAGCCCCTGGTAAGGGTGGTGTCAAAGAACACCCCGATCACTCGGGGCTCCAAAGGGTACCGCCGCGCCGTGACCGACACACCGTCGGATCAGTCGCTCTTGTCGCCCCGGTTGGCCCGGGCGAGGTCGCGTGCGGCGTCACGCTCGGCGATCACCTGGCGCTTGTCGTGGGTGCGTCGGCTCTTGGCCAGGCCGAGCTCCACCTTGGCTCGACCCTCCTTGAAGTAGATCGACAGCGGGATGAGGGACAGGTGCTCCGGATCGACCCGGGCCTTGAGTCGCATGATCTCGTGGTGGTGCAGCAGGAGCTTGCGCTTCTGGTCGGGGTCGTGGCCCGTGTGTGACTGCGAGTAGAGCCAGGGCGCGATGTGGAGCTGGTGGAGCCACACCTCGTTGCCGTCGATGCGGGCGAACGAGTCGGTGATCTGCACCTTCGCATCGCGGAGCGACTTCACCTCGCTGCCGCGCAGCACGATGCCAGCCTCGACCGTGTCGAGGATCTCGTAGTTGCGGCGAGCTTGTCGGTTCGTCGCGATCGGCTTCGTACCGGTCGGCTTCATGGGGTCGCTCAGGCTACTGGTCCGGCCCCGATCCGATCCGCCGGTACCCTCGTCGCCGTGCTGCAGCTGACTCGGCGGACGTGGAACGAGATGATCGCACAGGCCTACGACGGCCTTCCCGATGAGGCATGTGGTCTGCTCGCCGGCCCGTCGGGTGCCGCTCGCTGCAGCGCGTTCTATCCGTGCAGAAACGCCGCCGCCTCGAGCCGCGTGTACACGATCGATCCCAAGGACCATCTGCGGGCTGACCGCGATGCAGAGGCCAAGGGCCTGGAGATCATCGGGGTGATGCACTCCCACACGCACACCGACGCGTACCCGTCGCCGACCGACGTGGCCCAGGCGCCCGACCCAGGCTGGCACTACGTGATCGTGTCCCTACGCGCCGAAGCACCCACCTTGCGGTCCTACCGGATCGTCGACGGCGCGATCGCGGAAGAGGTCGTGTCGGTCATCGGGGGCTGAGTGCCGGTCCGAGGGTGGTACTTCTCACCAGGACGCGTAGAATCCTGAGTGAACCAGTCGACTTTCCTCCGGAGACCCAGTGGCCGTCTACGAATCTGCGCTCGACCTCATCGGCGACACGCCGATCGTCGACATCTCGCAGCTGAGCCCCAACCCCAGGGTGCGCATCTTGGCCAAGCTCGAGGGCCAGAACCCCGGCGGGTCGGTGAAGGACCGCGCCGGCAAGCAGATGATCATCGACGCCGAGAAGGACGGCATCCTCACGCCTCACTCGGGGCAGGTGATCCTCGAGTCCTCGTCGGGCAACACCGGCATCGCCCTCGCGATGATCTCGAAGATGCGGGGCTACTCGTTCAAGGTCGTCCTGCCCGACAACGTCTCCGTCGAGCGGCGCCAGCTCCTCGCGTCGTGGGGCGCCGAGATCATCGACAGCCCTGGGGCCGAGGGCTCCAACGGTGCGATGCGTCGCGCTCAGGCCCTCGCCGAGGAGAACCCCGATTGGTGGTTCCCGTTCCAATACGGCAACCCGTCGAACCCGAAGGCGCACTACGAGGGCACCGGACCGGAGATCTGGCGTGACGTGCCCGAGCTCACCCACTTCATCGCCGGCCTCGGCACCGCTGGCACGCTCATGGGCGTGGGGCGGTTCCTCAAGGAGCAGAACCCTGACGTGCAGCTGTGGGCGATCGAGCCCCCGGCCGGGGAGATGGTCGACGGGCTGAAGAACTTCGACGAGGGGTTCGTGCCGCCGGTGTTCACGGACAACGACGGGTACGACCTGCTCAACCGCCGCCTCATCGTTCGCCCGCGCGAATCCATCGAGTGGACCCGTCGGCTCACCGAGGTCGGCATCTTCGCGGGGATCTCCTCGGGAGCGATCCTCGCCGGCGCCGTGAAGGCGGCAGCGCTCATCGAGGAGGGCACGATCGTGATGATCGTGTGCGACGGCGGCTGGAAGTACCTCTCGGCAGGCGTGTGGACCGACGACATCGACGTCGTCGAAGCTCGCGCCAAGGCCACGATCTACTTCTAGGCGGCGTTAGCCCTCCAGCAGGGCCAGCACGTTCTCTGGCGGACGACCCACCACGGCGCGACCGTCCGCGGTCACGAGGATCGGGCGCTCGATGAGGATGGGGTTCGCCACCATCACGTCGATCCACGCGGCGCGATCGTGAGCGAGGTCCTTCAGGCCCAGCTCCTTCGCGACGGTCTCGCCCATCCGGGTCAGGTCCCACGGCTCCATGCCGAGGGCGGTGAGCACCCGGTCGAGCTCGGCCGCGGTGGGCGGGTCGTCGAGGTAGCGCTTCTCGGTGAAGGTGGCGCCAGCGTCGGTCAGGAGCTCGCATGCGCCGCGGCTCTTCGAGCAGCGCTGGTTGTGCCAGAGGGTCAGGTCAGCCATGGGCTGATCGTAGGTCGCGCTGGTCGTAGCCTTGCCTCGTGGATGATCGGCCCATCGGCATGTTCGACAGCGGGTTCGGTGGTCTCACCGTTGCCCGAGCGCTGATCGACCTGCTTCCCGCCGAGCACCTCGTCTACATCGGTGACACGGGTCGTTACCCCTACGGACCGCGACCGCTCGACGAGGTGCGGGGCTTCGCGGCGCAGATCACCCAGCGCCTGGTCGATGACCATGACGTGAAGCTGATCATCGTGGCGTGCAACACCGCGGCCGCGACCGGGCTCGACCGATTGCGGCGCCTGGTCGACGTGCCGATCGTCGGCGTCATCGAACCAGGCGTGCGCAGCCTGGCCAAGGCAACCGCGAGTGGCCGTGTCGGTGTGATCGGCACGGTCGGCACCGTGGCATCCGGTGCCTACCAGCAGGCGATCGCGGCGCTCGACCCCGAGCTGGACCTCTGCTGCGCGGCGTGTCCCGGTTTCGTGGAGTTTGTTGAGCGAGGCGAGACGCGCAGCGACCAGGTCACG
The DNA here is from genome assembly GCA_052386335.1 of Microthrixaceae bacterium. Lineage (GTDB taxonomy): Bacteria > Actinomycetota > Acidimicrobiia > Acidimicrobiales > VFJN01 > VFJN01. Next base: position 7,458 of record JBQTKH010000030.1, on the reverse strand, counting down.
GTGCTGGCCGAGCGCCTCTTGGCCCCGGTGCGCGAGGCGAAGGTCGACGCGCTGCTGCTCGGCTGCACCCACTATCCGTTCCTTGCGCGCACGATCAGCGATGTCATGGGCCGCGAGGTCGTGCTCGTCGACTCTGCCGACGAGACCGCGTTCGAGGTGCGACGACTGCTCGAGGGCACCGCCCTGGCTCGGGATCCGGCCGCGGGCTCGGGCCAGCACCGCTGGCTGTCCTCCGGCGACGTCACCTCGTTCCGGGAGCTCGGCCGCCAGCTGCTCGGTCCGGAGCTCGAGGCCGCCGAGTCCATCGCGTGGCACTGAACGCCGTCTCGCCGCATCGCGCCCGCTGCTGCGAGGATGCCTGCCATGACCCGCCCTGACGGTCGCGCCGCCGACCAGCTCCGCCCGATCACCTTCGAACGCGACTTCACTCGCATGTCGGCGGGCTCCTGCCTCGTGAGCTTCGGCGAGACCCGCGTGCTGTGCACCGCATCGATCGACGACGATGTTCCCCGGTGGATGCGCGGAAAGGGCAAGGGCTGGGTCACCGCGGAGTACTCGATGCTCCCCGGGTCGTCATCGGAGCGCATCCGGCGCGAAGTCAAGGACGGCAAGCCGTCGGGCCGCACGCAGGAGATCCAGCGCCTCATCGGTCGGTCCCTGCGCGCCGTGTGCGACATGCGGGCGCTCGGGGAGCGCCAGGTGATCGTGGATTGCGATGTGCTCCAAGCCGACGGCGGCACCCGCACCGCGTCGATCTGCGGCGGCTACCTCGCCCTGCATGACGCACTCAGCCGACTCGTGCAGGCTGGCAGCGTCTCCACCCATCCCCTCACCGCCTTCTGCGCGGCTGTGTCCGTCGGCATCGTCAACGGCGCTCCGGTGCTCGACCTCCCCTACATCGAGGACGCCAACGCTGAGGTCGACATGAACGTGGTGATGACCTCGCTCGGTGGCTTCGTGGAGGTGCAGGGCACCGCGGAGGGCGCGCCGTACAGCCGCGACGACCTCGACACGATGCTGAAGCTGGCCGAGGGCGGGATCGCCGAGCTCATCGCGCTCCAGAGCGAGATGGTGGCCGAGGCGCCCAAGCCCCGATGACGCGCCTGCTCCTCGCCACGGGCAACCCGCACAAGGTGGAGGAGGTGCAGCAGATCTTCGGCGATGCCTACGTCGTGGAGGCCAGGGACCCAGGCGTGGAGGAGGCGGGCACCACCTTCGAGGAGAACGCCCTCATCAAGGCCCGCGCCTTGGTGAGTCAGACGGGCGAGCCCGCCGTGGCCGACGACTCGGGCATCGAGATCGACCACCTCGACGGTGCGCCCGGCATCCACTCAGCGAGATGGACCGAGGAGGGCGACTGGATCCCACGCGTGCTCCGCGAGCTCGACGGCGTCCCGGCCCAGGAACGCCGCTGCCGCTACGTGTGCGCGGCGGCGGCGGTCTGGCCCGACGGTCGCGAGGTTGTGGTGCGCGGTGAGGTGGAGGGTGTGATCGTCGACGACCCGAGAGGGGACCGCGGCTTCGGCTACGACCCGCTCGTCGCGCCGGTAGAGGGCGACGGCCGCACCTTCGCGGAGATGACCCCCGACGAGAAGCACACCATCAGCCACCGAGCGCGGGCCTTCACCGCCCTCGCCGAGCTTCTCGGCACCACCGATCAAGGCGCGATCGGCAGTGGCAGGTAGGTGATGGTCGTCGTTGCCGTGAGTTGGTCGACTCTGGCCGTGTAGGTGTCGCGACCCGCGAGCAGACCGGGCGCGTAGGTGAACGACTGCGTGCCATCGGCCGCGGTGGAGAACCAAGCCTCCTGCGGCGGTTGCGGCGTGCCGTGGCCGAGGCGCCCCGTCTGGTTCTCGGTCAGCTCGATGATGCCCAGCACACTCGGAGTGGGGTTGCCGTACGCATCGGTGACCGTGATCCGGATCGTCGCTCTCGGGTTGTCGAACACGGTCCCGTAGACCGTGTGTGGTGTGGCGGTCATCGTGAGCACGCCCGGCACGTTGGGGCCGATGGTGACCCGGTGGACGGCCGACAGCGTGGCCCCTGGCAGGTCGTAGTAGGCCGTGATCCGGTAGTCGCCGACGATCTCGGCGCTGCAGCCCGTGTCGGTTTCGCATGCGGTACCTGCGCCGGAGCCACCTCCGCCGGCCTCAGGGGCGATCAGAAAGCTGATCGGACCGTGCCCGGTACGATTTCGCCACTGGTCGACAACCGCGGCATACACCGGCGCGATCTCGCCGGCGCGACCCTCGGTCGGTCCGACGGCCACGATGCCAACCGGCTCGCCCGGCCGCACGGTCATGACGGCACTCGCCTCGAGGTTTCCGAGGACTGCGACGACGGTGTTGTCACCTGCCTGGGTCGATTGGCAGATCGACTCCCGGCAGGGCGCCGCCGATGTCGCAACCGGTCCACCGGGCCAGAAGGGCGGTTGGGGTGCATGGTGGATCCAGAGTTCGGCATCCACGAGGCCGAGCGACACATCGTCGCCGTCGAACGCCTCGACGGTGTAGGTCACCTGGGTGTCGGGCAGCACCTCAACCAGGGCGGGATGCACCTCGATGCGGGCCACCTCGCTGGCGGTGGCCGGTGCTGCGGCGGGGATCGCGACCACGGCGCTGAGCCCGAGCGCACAGACCCCGATCACCACCAGACGACGCATGCCCACCTTGGTCTCCCGCTCTACCCGTCGTCCCACGACGATCTCAGCAGCATGCTAGCGGTTTGCCCGAATTGTCCGTGCGGGTGTCGGTCACCAGCCGCGGAGGTCGACGTCCCAGATCTCGACGACCTCGTCGCCGTCGATCAGGTGGAGGCGTTCGTGCTGGGCGACGGTGGGGTCGACGTGGGCGGGGAGCACGCGCACCTTGTCGCCGACCGCGACTGACGCTCCCTCGGCCATGCCGAAGGTGATGTGCTCGTCCGACACGAACCAGCACTGGCCCACGTCGACCACCTCTGGATCGCCATGGTCCATCGCGAACGCCTTCAGGCCGCCGTCGAGCACCGCCCACCCCTTCGGTGAGCGCGAGATCACCGTCGTGAGCGCGCACAGCGCGTTCTCGAAGCCGACCGCGTGCGGTGTGTACTCCGTGTCCATGAGGCAGTACGAGCCCGCCTGGAGCTCAGTGACCCAGGTGTTGATGTCCCAGGTGCCTGAGCCCCCGCCGGACACGACATCGCCACCAACGGCTCCGTGCGCAGCCAGCAGCAGCGCCATCGACGCCTCGACCTGCTCGGCCTTGGTGGCACCGGGCTCACGCATGAGGTGCCCCTCGTAGCCCATGACGCCCCGAACCACGAGCCCCTTGGATCGGGCCAGGTCAGCCAACCGCCCGGCATCGGCGGGGTCGCAGCCACAGCGGGGCATTCCCACATCGACGTCGATGAGGACCTCGGGGATGCCAGCCGACGCAGCGGCGTCGATGGTGGCCTCCGAGTCGACGGCGACCGTGATCCGCGCGGCGCCGGCCCGCACGATCGGCGTCAGCCGGCTCAGGTCGAGGCTCTCGTTGGCGAGCAGGAGGTCGTCACCGAGCTCGGCCGCCGCCATCCCCACCATCTCGCGCACGGTCGCGCAGCAGAAGCCCGTGTGCCCGGCCTCGGCCAGTCGAGCGGCCAGGGCCGTCGACTTGAAGGCCTTCACGTGGGGTCGCAGCGTGGTGCCGGGCCACCGGGCCGCCATCTTGGCAACGTTGCGGTCGAAGGCGTGGATGTCGACCAGCAGGGCAGGGGTGGCGAGCTCGTGGACCTTCACGGCGGGTGACGCTACCTGTGCGTGCCGGCGGCGGGATTCGAACCCACACTGACGGGCTCCTAGGACCCGTGTCTCTGCCGTTGGACTACGCCGGCTTGACCGTCAGGGTACGCCGCGCCGGGTGCGCGCCGGCTCCCGCTAGCCTCCATGCACAATGAGCCAGACCCCCTTCCCGATGCCCTTTGCCCAGTCCCCGATGGGCAACCCGACCTCCGAGATCTTCAACCGGTTGCTCAAGGACCGGATCATCATCCTCGGCACCGATGTCAACGACGACATCGCCAACATCGTGTGTGCGCAGATGCTCTTCCTCGAGGGTGAGGACGACAAGGACATCTGGCTGTACATCAACAGCCCGGGGGGCTCGGTCACCGCGGGCATGGCCATCTACGACACGATGCAGTTCGTGCAGCCTGACGTGGCCACGATCTGCATGGGCTTGGCCGCGTCGATGGGGCAGTTCCTGCTCGCGGCCGGCGCTCCCGGCAAGCGCTATGCGCTGCCGCATGCCCGGATCATGATGCACCAGCCCTCCGGCGGGGTGCGGGGTCAGGCGAGCGACATCGCCATCCAGGCCGAGCAGCTGATCTACATCAAGCGCCTGATGGCCGAGCGCACCGCACATCACACCGGACAGACCGTCGAGCAGGTGCAGGAAGACTCCGAGCGTGATCGCTGGTTCACGGCGCAGCAGGCACTCGACTACGGCATCATCGATCACGTGCGCGAGAAGCGGGCCGACGTCACCCCCAGCTGACTGGCCCGCCTACCCGGTGCAGTGCTCCTGGCTGAACGCGGCCAGGTCGGCGGCTGCCTCGGTCACGCCGGGGTGATCGGCAGTCACCTGCCGGAACACCTCGACGGATTGGGCCGGCTCCGGCTCGGTCAGCGCCGCGAGCCCGTCGACGAGGGCCTGTACGTAGGCGATCTCGACGTCGATGTCGGCGCGCACCTCGTCCGGTGCCGCGTCGCGGAGCTCGCCGAGGGTGAGACGTGCCTGGCGCAGCTGCTCGAGAGCCCGTTCGGTGTCGCTCGGGTCGAACCCGGAGAACACGGCGGCCGTCGATCGATCAGAGCGCACCGCCTCACAGAGCTCGTTGACGCTGCCGCCGCCGTCGCGGCATGCCACGAGCGCGCCGAGGCAGAGGAGTGCCACCATCTTCCGCACGATCAGGATCGAGCCGACTCGGCGAGCGCGCGGAGCTCGGTGACGGCGTGGGTCAGCCCTTCGGGGTCTCGGTACAGAGACGAGCCCGCGACGAGCACGTTGGCCCCGGCGGTCACCGCTCCCTGGATCGTGCCGGGGGAGATCCCACCGTCCACCTCGATGTCGACGTCGTGTCCGCCTTCGACGACCATGGCGCGCACGGCTGCGATCTTCGGCTCCATCGTGGCGATGTACGCCTGCCCACCGAAGCCGGGGTTCACCGTCATCACGAGCCCGAGGTCGACCAGGTCGAGCACGTGCTCGACGGCTGAGGCGGGGGTCGACGGGTTGAGGGCGACTCCGGCGCGGGCGCCGAGCTCGCGCAGGTGCCCCAGCGTGCGGTGGAGGTGCCGGGTTGCCTCGGCGTGCACGATGAGCAGCCCACATCCGGCGTCCACGTAGCGTTCGGCCAGCTCGTTGGGCTCCTCCACCATGAGATGGGCCTCGAACAGCACGCCTGCATGGGGTCGGCATGCCTTGATGACGTCGGGCCCGAACGTGAGGTTGGGCACGAACCGCCCGTCCATCACGTCCCACTGGATGCGGTCGACGCCGGCCGCCTCGAGCAGCGCCACCTCCTCGCCGAGACGGGCGAAGTCGGCGGGCAGCACCGAGGGCGCGATCTCGATCGAGCGGTCAGTTCCGATGCGGTCGCTCATCGGGGCATCCTCCCACGGGAGCGCGCGGCCGGTGCGCGTACGCTGCCGCGATGGACGATGTCACCGTTGAGGTCACTCGGATCGTGGCCGGCGGTGACGGGATGGCCCGTGACGACACCGGCCGCGTGGTCTTCGTGGCCGGCGCGCTCCCTGGCGAGACGGCTCGAGTGGAGGTGCACCACGAGCGACGCGACTTCGCAAAGGCCACCGCGGTCGAGGTGGTCCGCGCTTCGCCATTGCGGGTTGAGCCGCCCTGCCGATTCGTGGCGGCGGGGTGCGGTGGGTGTGACTGGCAGCACGTCACCCCGGAAGGCCAGCGTGCGCTCAAGGCCGACATCGTGCAGGACGCACTGCGCCGACAGGCACGCGTCGAGATCGAGGTGGGCCTCGGCCCCGAGCTCCCCGCTACGGGCTATCGGACCACCGTGCGAGGGGCCGCCGAGGGAGGGCGGTTCGGCTTTCGACATCGAGGCAGCCACGACCTCGTCCCGGTGTCGCCGTGCCTCGTCGCGCACCCGTTGCTCGACGAGCTGATCACCGCTGGCCGCTTCCCGGACGGCGAGGTGATCCTGAGGGTCGGGGCCGGCACGGGCGAACGACTGGCCATCGTGGAGCGCGACGACGGGGTCGAGGTGCCCGACGGCGTGCGGGTCGTCACCAAGACGGAGCTCACGGGCGGTACCAGGGCCTGGTACCACGAGCAGGTCGCCGGTCGCCTCTGGCGGATCTCGGCCCGATCGTTCTTCCAGGCTCGACCGGACGGAGCCGAAGCCCTCGCGGCAGCGGTCTCGGAGGCGGTCGAGGGTGCGCTTCGATCCGATGCGCACCTCGTCGACCTCTACGGCGGGGTCGGTCTGTTCGCTGGGGCGCTCGCCCCTGTCGGCCACGTCACGCTTGTCGAATCCGGTGCCTCGGCGGTGGCGGATGCGCGGGTGAACCTCGCTGACCGCGACGTGCGGGTGCTGAAGTCCGACGTCGCCCGCTGGCGCCCGGCACGTGCCGACGTCGTGGTCGCCGATCCGCCGCGGACGGGGCTGGCCGCCGCGGGGGTGTCCGCCATCGTCGCAACGCACGCGCCGCGCCTCGCCCTCGTCAGCTGCGATGCGGCCGCCCTCGGACGGGACACGAAGCTGCTGGGCGAGGCCGGCTATCAGCTGCGCTCCGCGACGTTGATCGACCTGTTTCCCCACACCTCGCACGTGGAGGTCGTCGCCCGGTTCGACCAGACGTGAGTCGAGATGCTCAGCCGGTGCGGGGGTGAGCAGCGGGACCGGCGCCGAGCCACTCGGCGGTCCATGACAGCGAGGCGCCGGCGCAATCGGGCAGGCCGTGGGACGGGTCGTTCACGCCGGAGAAGGCGCGGGAGGCGCAGTCGGCCCACGCCTCTTCGGGGCGGTCGCTGTAGGCGGGCCAGCCCTCGGGAGCGGCACCGTTGAAGGCCTGCGACCCGTAGGCGAAGGCCACCAGGTGGCCGAACTCGTGGGCGATCGTCGCCCGCAGGAGCGCATCGCTGCCGTTGGCATGGGTGGTCCCGATCTGGATCGTCCCGTCGTGCGAGGCCCAGGAGGTATTGCCCTCGATGAGCTCGAAGCGCACGGTGATGGCGCTGCGCCAGGCTGCCGGGACCGACGCCTCGTAGGCGCTCTGCACCCGAGCAGCGGGGTCGACGGGGGCCGGGGGCGGAGGCGGCGGGGCGACCGGGGCGGGTGCGGGCGCCGGGGCGGGACGGGGAGCCGGGGCGGGGACGGGGGCCGGTGTGGGGGCAGGAGCCGGGGCCGGGGCGGGCGGCACCGTGGTGGTGGGAGCCTCGACGGGGAGGGACGCCTCGACGGCGC
>JBQTKH010000029.1:0-5509 GCA_052386335.1 Microthrixaceae bacterium | reverse complement strand
TCCCAATCTGCTTACTGGCAGCGCATGGGAGACGCATTCGGCCGGCTATCCAGGCGATGTCGCTGCTGCAAGTCATGCCGACGGTGGGTCCCAGATCCTGGGCCGAGCGGCGTACTCCGTCGCCTATGTTGGCGGGTCCACAAACTTCGATTCGCCCTCCTCGAAGATCGAGGTCGTAGCGCCCTTCATGCTCGGGGACGTCACTTCGACATCGCCCCGGACAGCACCTGTGGACCCTGGGCTCGAGTTCGCGTATGTGCCTTACGACTACTCCTCCGCTGTGGTGTTCCTCGAGGGGCTCGGTTCGGGGTGCGTCGACGGCTCACAATCGGCGTCCTCCGACACCTTGCGCCTGGGAGCGGGACAACAGGCGGGCTCCTACACCTTCACGACGACGCTCTACTGCCCGAGCGGAGCGAAGCTGGCACCCGGGAATGCCCAAGCGTTCCTCGCCGCGAGGACCACAACCCAGTCCAACAATGGTTCGACGCAGCAAGCAACGGCCTCCGGGCACTTGTTGAGCCTGACCATCACCCGGACGCCCTAAATGCGGGACTTCACGGGGTCCCGCCAGACCCCCCCACAAGTCCCGGGGACAGGTCCCTGCTGACTCGTCGCCGCTGCCTTCAGACAGCTGTGACGATCGCGGGGCCCTGTGAGCGTCTGCTTGATGGTCTTAGCAGCCTTCGCCACGGCCTTTTCGGACTTCACCCCGCCCTCACGTAGGCCTTTCCTCTGTCCTTCGGGAACAACGCCATCCTCCTACCTCCATTCGGACGACTCTGCCGGATCGTCCTGGTCGGTCCTACCGCGATGCCGGCCCAGTCGACGCGGCGAGTGTCAGTGCCCATGACCTCGCTGTGGCGCTGGCACGCTTCGAGGAGCTCCGCCTGGCCCCGAGCGACTGATCCTCTGCGTACTGTCGCAAAGGGTCGAGCGCGTACCATATGTGGTACGGTCGTCGTCATGGCTGAGAAGACCGGTCTCCGGCCGGATCCGTCGAACGCCGCGACCGCTCGCCTCATCGAGGAGCTCGACCGGGCCCGGCGCGACCGGGGCGAGTCGAAGGCCGAGGTTGCGCGAGGAGCGGGTCTCGGTGAGCCCGCGGTCCGGCGACTCCTTTCCGGTCGGCGGGCGAACCCGACCGTCAGGACCTTGGAGGCGGTGGCCGAGCACCTCGGTCTCCGGCTCGCGCTCGAACGCGAGCCGCGTGCGCTCACGGTGCCGAAGCTCGCCGAGCTGCGGGCCAAGGTCGACGTCATCGAGCGCATCGTCGAGGCGCACGGAGGTCGCCACGTTCGCGTGTTCGGGTCAGTAGCGCGCGGTGACGCTCGTCCCGGCTCAGATGTCGACCTGCTCGTCGACGTTGAGCCGGGCACAGGCCTGCTCGAGCTCGGCGCCATGGAGGACGAGCTCTCGGAGGTGCTGGGCCTTCGAGTCGACGTCGTCACGTCCGGCCACGGCCGGATGCGGCACATCCACGACGACGCCGTTCCGCTCCGTTGAACGACCCTCACCGCCGCCTCGCCGACATCCTCGCTCGCTGCGACGATGCGGCACAGCTGGTCTTGCGCGGCAGGGACGCATTTGAGGTCGACGTCATCCTGAGGCATGCGGCGAAGTCGATCATCGCCGACGTCGCGCTCTGAGGGCGCCCAGGAGGACTTTCGGGGGTCCTCGTCGAACCGGCTATTCGGGATAAATCGGACAGAGTCGGGATGCGGCTCTCGTGGTTGCTGGGGAGCTCGACTGTGTGGATCATCAAAGGCCGGACCTTGGGTCTCGGCCTGCTCTTGGCCGCCGGTCTCTTCTTCGGGCTCGTCGGCGACGTTCAGGGAACTCCCGCCGGGAGCTGCGCCTCGGCCACCATCACCTGGACCGGCCAGTCGGGGAACCCGTATTGGTACGACGGATCGAACTGGGACACAGGTGTGCCACCCGTGGCCACGGACGTCGTCTGCATTCCCGCTGGGACACCGGACTCCCTCGTCTATGGCAACACCTACATGGTCCAGAGCATCGAGAATCGCGGACGCCTGCGGATCTACTACGCGACGCTCGAGGTCACCGATTCCGCGACCCCATCCCTCGTCGGCGATCTGACCTTGGACGACGGCTCCCGGATCGGCGGAGCCGGGAACGTCGTTGTCGAGGCCGGACGCACCCTGCACTGGCAAAGCGGCGACATGTTCGGTTCAGGGGTGACGACCGTTGACCCGGGCGGCACGTTGGACAGCGGTGATGGCTACTACCGCTATCTGTATCTGCGCGACGGGCACCGATTGGTGAACCAGGGCACGCTGCGCATCGGCTCCAGCAGCGGCTACTACGCGCAGCTGTTGATGGACAACGGCACCTCGCTCGACAACGAGGGCACCATCGAGCTGGTGAACGCTTCGTACATCTACCGCTCCGGTAGTGGCACTCCCGCGCCCGAGATGACCAACGACGGCACGCTCACCAAGACCGGCGGCGGCGCCTCCTACATCAACGTTCCGATGAGTGGGACGGGGACCGTGCACGTCTCCAGCGGAGACCTCTACCTCGACTCCGAGGGCCCGATCGGAGGCGGGACCTTCCGGGTGGATGCCGGGCAGAACCTCCGGTTCCAACGCGATGTTGTCGTCGCCGACCCGAGCGCGCTGGAGGGTGCTGGCAATTACGTTGTGTCCAACAACGCGACCGTCACCTTCGAGGCCGGTGGCGATCTGCCGAACCTCACGATTGACCAGGGCACGATTCGTTCGTCGGTCGATCTGATCGTGCCGAGCGGCAAGAGCTTCCACTGGCTCAACGGCAACCTCACGGGCCCCGGAACCACCACGGTGGATCCGGGCGGAACGTTGGACACCGGCGATGGCTACTACCGCTACCTGTACCTGCGAGACGGGCATCGCCTGGTGAACCGCGGCACGATGCGCCTCGGCTCGACCAGCGGGTACTACTCGATGCTCTCCATGGACGACGGCACGACACTCGACAACGAGGGCATGCTCGAGCTTCAGCGGGAGGCCTACATCCAGCGGTCCGGCGGTGGCGCGTCCGTGCCAGAGCTGATCAGCTCCGGCACGATCGACAAGACCGGCGGCGGCACGTCCTACATCAACGTGCGATTGCACAACGCGGGACCGGTCCACGTCTCGAGCGGCGATCTGAATCTCGGGTCGGTGGTCGGGGGGGCAGGGGGCGGGACCTTCCAGGTCGACGCGGGTCAGAACCTCCGGTTCCAAGGGGACGTTCAGTTCGCGGACCCGGCAGTGCTGCAGGGCGAGGGCAACTACGTCGTGTCCAACAACGCCACGGCCACCTTCGAGGCGGGCGGCGATCTGCCGAACCTCACGATTGACCAGGGCACGATTCGTTCGTCGGTCGATCTGGTTGTGCCGAGCGGCAAGAGCCTGCACTGGCTCAACGGCAACCTCACGGGCACGGGAACGACCACGGTGGATCCGGGCGGCACGTTGGACACCGGTGATGGCTACTACCGCTATCTGTACCTGCGAGGTGAGCACCGCTTGGTGAACCGCGGCACGATGCGCCTCGGATCGACCAATGGTTACTACTCGATGCTCTACATGGACGACGGCACGACCCTCGACAACCAGGGAACTCTCGAGCTTCAGAGCTCGTCCCCGATCCAGCGCTCGGGCGGAGGTCTCCTGGCCCCGGAGCTGATCAACGCCGGAACCCTCAACAAGACCAACGGCGGCTCGTCTTACGTCAACGTTCCGATGAGCGGGACGGGGTTGGTCTCCATCGCGGAGGGCAGTGAGCTCTCCCTGCCGAACTACTCGGGCTTCGACTCCACGACGGGCACGCTGATGGCGGGCCGGTGGATGGTGGCTGGCACATTGCGGGTGACAGGTCTCGACATCGTGAACAACGCCGCTGACCTCACGTTGAGCAACGGCTACCGGCTCGTTGATGAATCGAACCGTGACGCGCTCCGGAACTTCGCCGAGAACACCGAAGCTGGAAGTCTGTCGCTCATCTCGGCCGACCTCACCGCGCGCACGTCCGTCGTGAACGCCGGTGAGCTGAGCATCGGCGAGAACAGCACGCTGACCACATTGGGAACGTTCCGTCAGGTGAGCGGATCGTTGCTGCTCAAGACCCCAACCTCCGTGGTACGTGCCGAATCAGGAAGTGCCCAGCTGTTCGGTGGAGTCGTGTCTGGCGTCGGAACCATCGAAGCCGACGTGATGAATGCCGCCGTCCTGAGTCCGGGGGATCCGATCGGGATCCTTCACATCGATGGTTCGCTGACCCAGACGGGTGGGGGCACCCTGGTCTCCGACATCGCCGGCCGTGTGCCGGGGACGCGGTTCGATCAGCTCGACGTATCAGGCACGGTCAGCCTGGACGGAGCCCTGCGGGCCGTGACGGCGTCCGACTTCCAGCCACGGCTGGGTGACCTGTTCCTCCTCGTGGACACTCCCTCGACGTTGACCGGTGTGTTCGCGACGTTCGAGGGAGCCGAGGCCAACGGGCGAGTTGGCTACCTGCCCATCTACGACCCGCAAGGCGTTGTGCTCAAGGGCGTGGTCCACGTCGCGACAACGCTCGAAGCGACGGCGGCTGTGGCCACGTTGCCGGATGCTCCAGGCCGGACGCCAGCCCTCGAGGCGACGCTCACCGAGACCGCTTCGGGTCAGCCGATTGCCGGCAAGGAGGTCCGCTTCACAACGGGTTCAGAGGTTGTCTGCGTGGCCGTGACCGACGCCCTCGGTACAGCGCGATGCACCTCACCATTCCAGATTGCACCGGCCGTCGCGGCTCAGGGCTACACGGCTTGCTTCCTCGGAGCTGAGGAGTATCTCGGATCCTGCGCAGACGGGCGCATCGCCCGCAGTGCGGGTGTCGAACTCTGATCGAACGCGGAGGAGCCGCGCTGGTGTCCAGTTGGGAGAGAACCATGATGGCGAGCGGGCGGCGGAGCGCGATTCAACGCGCGATGCGAATGGTGCTGATCGCACTGGTGGCGGCTCTCGGGCTTCCGCTGATCGCTGCCACACCAGCGGTCGCAGCAACGGCCAGCCTCTCGGGCACCATCAAGGACGGCGGCGGGACCGCGTTGGGCGGCTCCACCATCGTCATCTACACGGTTGGCACCACCACACAGATCGCCGCCAGCACCGCCGCCGCGAATGGCAGCTACACGATGCCGGTCGACGCGGGCACCTACGACGTGGTCGTCAACCCGCCAGCCGGCAGCGGCTTTCACTTGGCCGCCTTCGGGTCCTTCGCCATCTCGGGCGCCACGGTCCTCAACGTGGTGCTCTCCCACGAGGGCGCCGTGACGTGGTCGGGGGTGTTGAAGGATTCGAAGGGGTCGGTGCTGCCGGGGGTCACGATCTACCTGTCGGGCCCGGCGAACTACAACCAGACCACGACCAGCACCGGCGGGTTCAGCTTCCGGCTTGCGCCGGGTCAGTACACGATCCAGTTGAGCCGGTGCTGCGGTAGCTCGTCGGACTGGCCTGTGACCTCACCGACCTACTTCCAGACG